>CALHBU010000432.1 GCA_937930655.1 uncultured Acidimicrobiales bacterium
GATGCCAGGAATGAGCTATCGGTGGCGGTGGCCGGGCCCCTGACCGACGTGGGGGTTACCCGGGAACGGGCTTCCCGGTTGGCGGTACAAACCGAACTCTGGGAGCCAATGGTGTCTGGCCGCACGCTTAGCGAACTCCGAGAGCGGCGGGCGTTGGCCAAAACAAGTGCAACCGAGACCGAGCGGGCTGCTGCTCTGTTGTCACAAGCCACGCCGGACGGCATCAAGCGAGCCTCGACCCAGCAGGTCGCGGCGGCCAAGGTTCGAGTGGTCGAACTGGTCGCCGCCCTCGAACGAACCGAGAGGTCGCTCGATCACCTCACCCTGTTGCAGGACGAGCTGGACCGGCTTCGGGTGTCGCTGCCCACGAAACGCGAGCTCCTGTTGGCCGAGCTGGACCTGGCTGACGGGCTGGCAACAACCCGAGGCGAAGAGGGCTGGGATGTGGCCCCTCCGGTTGTTGTCCTTCGGCAAGCCAGAGCTCGACTCGACAGTCTCGATGTGGCTGGGTTTCCGCTCGATCTCCTGTCGCTTTCGGAAGAGGTTGAGCGAGGTGAAGCGGAACTCTTCTCGGCCCGACACCAGCTACAGACTCTGCCCGACCGATTGGCTGGGCTCCAGGCCTGGTCGCAACAGTTGGGCGAGTCCGAGGAGTTGGAGCACCGACGAGCCAGCCAGGCCCGCCAGGCCTTGGTCGAGGTCTCTCTGGAACACGCCGGGCCGTCGTGGCGCTGGGCGGCTGAACATCCCGGTCTGACCGAGGCCCAGGTGGCCAAGGCCCAACATATTCGGACCGGTCCGGCGCAGCAGGCAATCGAGGCCCAGCAGTGGGACGATGCCGGACGCCACCTCGAGCTGGCTGGCCTTGAGCTGTTGGTGGCCGACGAGTTGATGGACGAGATCGACACCCTGTTGGTCAATCTCCGAACGGCCAAGGAGCAGGCACCGGAGCTCCTGGCCGAGGCCCGACTGGAACTGCACCAGCTCCTGTTGTTCGTTCGTGAACATAATCAGGATCTACCGGCCAGTTTCGATATGGAACCGGCCAAGGTCTCGCAGGCGCTCACCGGGCTGGAGGCCGAGCTCACCATTGATCGTCCGAACCATCTGCGGGTGGCACAAACTCTCGATCGGTTGGCGCGACAGATCGATGCGCTTCTGGTCGGAGCCCAAGAAGAACATGCTCGACAGGAGGCATTGCGGCGAGAACTCCGACGTGAGACTCAACGCGCCCAGCGGGCAATCGAGCGAGCTCGTTCGTCGTTGGGTTGGGAGCTGGTCACCTCTCGTGACGGCAGGGTGCTGGACCAACTCGACAGCGAACTTCAGGACGTGCTGACCGACGGGGGTTTGACCCTCGAACGGCGCCTCGGCGAGGTTGCCGGTGTTGCCGATGAGGCAGTCGCTGTTCGGCAGCGGATCATCTCCCGGCGCCGCAGCAACGGGACCTGGGTAGTCATCGGCGGCAGTGGCGGTGGTTACGGGGGCGGATCAAGTGGTGGTGGCGGCTTCGGGGGAGGCGGTGGCTTTGGCGGCGGCGGTTTTGGTGGTGGCGGCGGGAGCTTTGGCGGTTTCGGGGGTGGCGGAGGCGGCGGCTTTGGCGGCGGTGGTGGCGGTTCGAGCTGGTGAAGTCAGCTGACCCGACGCTTGGCGGCCCGACGCTGATGGCGGTCGATGGCCAACTCGACCAGCTCATCGATGAGTTTTGGATAGGACTTGCCTGACGCTTCCCACAGCTTCGGATACATCGAGATCGGGGTGAACCCGGGAATGGTGTTGAGTTCGTTCAACAGTGGACCGCGGCCATTCTCCTCGTAGAGGAAGTCGGCCCGAGCCATGCCCTCGACCCGCAGTGCCCGATAGGCGTCGACGGCCAGAGCCTGCATCTGATCGACCACATCGGGGGGCAGCACGGCGGGAATGACCAGCTGGGCTGCGCCATCGACGTACTTGTCCTCGTAGTCATAGAAGTCGGCGCCGGGAATGATCTCGCCCGGCACCGACACCGACAACTCGGTGTTGCCCAGAACGGCGAATTCGATCTCCCTGGCATCGACTGCTTCCTCCACTACCACCCACTCGTCGTAGCGCAGTGCCTTGTCGATGGCGGCTCGGAGTTCGACGGCTCCGCTGGCCCGACTGACCCCGACCGACGATCCCATGTTGGCCGGTTTGACGAAAAGGACCTGGCCCAACTCGTCGATGATCGGCTCGACATTGGTATCCCACAGCGGCTCGTGAATTGTCAGCCAACGGGTTTGGGGGATACCGGCGGCGCCCAGTACCTCTTTGCCCTTGGCCTTGTCCATGGTGAGTGCCGAGCCCAGAACCCCGGCTCCGACGTAGGGGACATTGGCCAATTCCAGCAGCCCCTGGACTGTGCCGTCTTCGCCCAGTGGGCCGTGCAGAAGGGGGAGAACCACCACCTGTTGGCCTGCTTCTTTTGACATCACTGCGGGAAGTAGATCGGTAGCCGGGCCGCTGACGTCAAGGGCTGCTGGGAGTGAACGCGAGCCATCGGCTAGCGCCGCCATTGCCTCCTCGGCATAGACGAACGCCCCTTCCTTGGTGATACCGATGGCCGAGATTTCGTAGTGGCCGCCGTTGGCCGCAGCCAGCACATGGGCTGCGGTGGTGCAGGACACATCGTGTTCTGCGGACTGACCGCCAAAGAGGACGACCAACCGAATAGGTAGGTCGGGGGAGGCGTCACGATCGGCGGAGTCGGTCACACGGCCAGGGTAGTCACTCTGGGTGCTCGGTTCGGCTACACCTGTGACTGTGAGACTCATGGCGAGCGAGGTAGCGGAGGCCACTGACGGCCAACTGATCGGACCGGACATCAGCGTCAACTCGACCTCGATCGACTCGCGGGAGGTTGTTGCGGGAGCACTGTTCGTGCCGATCGTGGCCGAGCGGGACGGACACCAGTTCATCGACGCCGCTCGAGAGCAGGGAGCCGTCGCTCATCTTGTCGAAGACCAGCATCCGGCCATAGCCCAGTTCCAAAGTCAGTCAGCGGAGAGCCAGAACGGAACGGCCATTGTCGTTGCCAACACGGCTCAGGCACTAGTGGCTCTCGGTCGGCTGGCCCGGTCCCGATTACCAGAGCCGGTGGTCGGCGTCACTGGCTCGGTCGGCAAGACGTCGACGAAGGACCTGATTGCCGCGGCATCGGGTGAGGCAAGGCGAACCCATGCCAACCCGGCATCGTTCAACAACGAACTCGGGTTGCCGCTCACTCTTCTCAACGCTCCGCCTGACACCGAGGTGACGGTGTTGGAGATGGGGGCCAGAGGTCAGGGTCACATCCGGGAACTGTGCGAGATCGGACTCCCAACCGTCGGCATCGTCACCAGGGTGGCGCTGGCCCACGGCGAACAGTTCGGCTCCATCGAAGGGGTGGCCGAGGCCAAAGGCGAGTTGATCGAGCATCTCCCGGCCCATGGTCGAGCCGTATTGAATGCCGGCGACCAGCGCGTACTGGCCATGGCGGCCCGGTCCGCCGCCCCGGTACTGACCTACGGCGTCGGGGTTGGTGATGTCTCGGTAGTTGGTCTTTCAGTTGGTGACGACCTGCGACCAAGCTTCGAACTGGTCACGCCAGCCGGGTCATCGCC
The DNA here is from genome assembly GCA_937930655.1 of uncultured Acidimicrobiales bacterium. GTDB lineage: Bacteria > Actinomycetota > Acidimicrobiia > Acidimicrobiales > SZUA-35 > JAHECQ01. The sequence goes on from CALHBU010000432.1 coordinate 3,621, forward strand.
AGTACATCTGAGCGCCAAAGGCGCTCACATGGCCGAAAACGCGGCGGCCGCTGTTGCGGTTGCCCTGGCGGTAGGGGTTGACCTGGCCTCAGCTGTGGCCGGGGTTGAACAGGCAACGCTCTCGGCCGGCCGTATGGATGTCGGTCGTCATGCCAGTGGGGCGGTTGTCATCAACGACGCCTACAACGCCAATCCCACATCGGTCCGGGCCGCACTGGCCGCTTTGGCCAACGTCGATGCTCCTCGTCGCACCGCCGTTCTCGGGGTGATGGCCGAGCTTGGCGACGACAGCGACAAGCTTCATCGTGAAATTGCCGACGAGGCGCTGGCCCTGGGTTGTCGGGTTCTCGCTGTTGCTGCTCCCGCCTACGGGCCCGACGTCGAGCATGTGGCTGACAAATCAGCTGGCCTCGAACGGCTGGGTTCGCTCGGCCCGGACGACGCAGTGCTGGTCAAGGGCAGTCTGGTGGCCGGTCTACAAGAGCTGGCCGAGTCACTTGTTGCAACTGACTAGAGTCGCTCGCCATGACACCGTCACCGGCAACAGCACCGTCATCGGCAACAGCACCGTCATCGGCAACTACACCGGCAAGAGCAGAGTTGGCAGAAGCCGAGGGAACATGTCCCACGCCGGAGTACAACCGGTTCGGGGTGTTTGCCGAATGTCCCCACTGCGGCGAGTCAATGGCACCCGAGCATGCCCACTATCGCTGTCAGGGCTGCGGTTGGCGGGACTCGTGCTGCGATTGAACCGCAATGGCTGAGACCAATCGCTGGGTTCTCGGTGCCCGGCCCCGGACGCTCCCGGCCGCAGTAGTACCGGTCGCGGTGGGCACCGCGGTAGCTGTCGGATTGACCGACGGCGGGATCAGTTGGTGGCGGGCTGCAGCCGCACTGGTGGTTTCGCTCAGCTTGCAGGTCGCCACCAACTTCGTGAACGACTACGCCGACGGCGAACGAGGAACAGACGACGATCGGGTCGGACCAATTCGATTGGTCGGCTCCGGACTGGCAACGGTGGGTGAGGTCAAGCGAGCGGCCCTCGTTGCGTCCGGTGTGGCCGGTCTGGCAGGGGCGTCGTTGGCTGCGGTGGTCGGTCCTGAGCTTCTTGTTGTCGGTGCAGTCTCGATGCTCGCCGGTTGGGCCTACACCGGTGGTCCGAAGCCCTATGGCTATCTGGGCATGGGGGAGCTGTTCGTGTTCATCTTCTTCGGTCTGGTGGCAACCGTCGGGTCGGCCTATGTCCAGACCGGCAGAATCGACCGGCTGGCTGTCGTAGTTGCGGTGCCGGTTGGTCTCTTGGCTGTCGCCCTTCTTGTCATCAACAACCTCCGCGACATCCCCGGTGACACCGTTGCCGGCAAGGCCACCCTGGCGGTACGACTGGGTGACAGCGGAACTCGGTGGTTGTTCGTGGCACTCTTTGCTGCGGTGGCCTCCGGCGTGATCGTGGCCGGCTTGTCACGAACTCCCGCCTTTCTCGGTCTGGCCGGCTTAATCAGCGCCGCCCAGCCAGTTGCCGCGGTGCGGGGTGGGGCGACAGGGGCAGACCTCATCCCCGTCCTCGGCGCGACCGGCCGAACCCAGCTGGTGGTCGGTTTACTCTTGGCCGCAGGCTTGGCGCTCGGCGGATAGCAGCCAGAGAGTTGGGAAGAAGAGTTGGGAAGAGAGAACTAAACCCACTCCGAAACCGTGCCGAAGACCAAGTTGTGGCACAGGCAGGTTTCGACCAACGATCGGCGGGGAGCGCCAAGACTGTGGGTTCACCGTCGCGAATTCAGAACAAGCAGCAACAGAAGATCATGAACATGGTCGAGGGCTACAGCTCCGCCGTGACCGTGTCGCACTGCCTGCGAAACCTGTTGCTGGTATGGGCTCTTCCTGCGGCGGCCATGATCATTCTTGGCTCGCTCGCTGTTGTTCGCCCCGATGCAACCTGGCTCGGGTCGTCCTTTTCCTCAGTCGCTACTGCCCTTCGGGTCGCCGGGGGCTTTTTGTGGCTGCTGACCGTCATCATGTCCATCGTGTGGATGGTGAGGGTGTGGAGCAACGTCCGGCGAGTTGGCAAGCGGGCCAAGGTTGGGGCCTTCGACCTGTTTAAGAAGCACGTCGGTTTTGTCGTGTTCGGCATGGTCCTACTGGTGGGCGCCTTCTTCGCCGGCAACGCTGCGCCAATGTTGGCATTGGCTGGGGTCTTTTTCATGTGGCTCGGCTTCTCGTTTATCCCGTTCCTGGTCCTGGCTGCGGTCCGGCTGTTCTGGCGGTCCGGCTCGCCGCCCATTGGTTTGGATGAAGAGTTGCCGCACTACGGCATCGTCTGGTTTGCCTCCTGGTTCGGCTACTCGTCGTTCCTGGGCCTAGCCGAGATACCCCAAGTGCCGATCCAGATTGCGTCGCTGGTCCTCGTCCTTCAAGGCATTTCTTGCCTGGTGGCCGCCATCACTGGCGCTCGACTGGTGGTCGAGATCGCTGACCGCCAGGACGAACGGCTCAGCGCCATCATCAACCGTCTCGGGTCTGAAGACGAGCGGGAGAAGACAGTGACCTCGAATCAGATCGAGTCAGCCTGGGAAGATTCCGAAACTCTGGTGTCGTTCCACTACTGAGAGAATCATCGACCACCGAGAATCAGCTGCCAATCGTCTCGGCCACCAGGTTGAGCAATTTGGGTGGCCCGCTGATGACCATGGTGTTCACGACCGACTCTTCCCACTTGGCCAGATCGTCACGGATCTTCTCGGCCGGTCCGATGAGAGCAACGTCCTCCACCATCGAGGTGGGCACCGCGGCAATGGCCGACCGCTTGTCGCCAGCCAGATAAAGCTCCTGGATCTTGACGCACTCGGCCTCGTAGCCCATGCGGGAGAACACATCGAAGTGGAAGTTGACCTCACGGGCCCCCATGCCGCCGGCGTAGAGGGCAAGCATGGGTCGGATGAGGTCGGCCGCGGCCTCAACGTCGTCGTTGGGGACAATCGAGACCGGGCAGGCGACATCGAAGTCGTCGAAGGACCGTCGAGCGCCTTCTCGTGCGAAGCCTTCGGCCATGGCGTCGCGGTAGAACGTGTTGTCCTTGGGCGCAAAGAAGAGCGGGAGCCAGCCGTCGGCAATCTCGGCCGTCATGGCCACATTCTTCGGTCCCTCGGCGCCGAGATAGATCGGAATGTCGTTCCGTAAGGGGTGCACGGTTGACTTGAGCGGCTTCCCCAGATCGGATCCGCCCTTAGAGGGAAGGTGATAGAACTCGCCCTGAAACTCGACCGGTATGTCCCTGGCCCAGATCCGTCGGATGACCTCGACGTACTCGCGGGTACGAGCCAACGGTTTGGGATAGGGCTGGCCGTACCACCCCTCGACCACCTGGGGCCCCGAGACGCCAAGACCAAGGCGAAAACGACCGCCGCTGAGATGGTCGAGCGACATGGCAGCCATGGCCATTGCCGCCGGGGTCCGAGCCGAGATCTGACAAATCGACGTGCCAAGTCCGATCGATTCGGTGGTGGCACCCCACCAGGCCAGCGGAGTTAGCGCATCGGAGCCGTAGGCCTCGGCCGTCCAAATGCTGTCGAAGCCCAGTCGTTCGGCTTCGGCCACTTGTTCCTGGGCCCCGTCAGGGGGACCAGCCGACCAGTAGCCCATACCCAATGCCAGCTTCATCACAAACCCCCGGTGCGTCGGCGGCATCGTGCTTCGACGCCGTTCGTTGTCTCCCGCGGTTGTACCACCCCTACCCTTGACAGGGTGAGCCGGCGGACCCACTACGACGTTTTGAAGGTGCCGCCGGCGGCAGACCATCAGCGGATACGCCGGGCGTATCACGCCGAAGCTCGACGGTGGCACCCCGACAGGGTCAGCGAGCTGTCGGTGACCGATGCGGCCAAGGCCGAAGACGCCATGCGAGAGGTCAACGAGGCGTGGCGGGTGCTCAGAGACCAGGCCCGTCGAAAGGCCTACGACCAATCGCTTGATGGCGGGCGAGCTGAGTCGCCGGTCCGGGAAGGAATTCGGGTCGATGCCAACAACGTCACTCGCATCGATCCCCGTCTCCTCGACCCTGAGTTTCTTCACGCTCGACGCCAAGCGTCGTCTGACTACATCGACAACCGCCGTTCGATGTTCTTTCGGTTGTTGCCGTGGCTTGCCTTCGCCGGACTCATTCTCGGGATCTTCGTTTTCACCGCCTACCAGGGCGACAATCGCCCGGCCTCAACCCCGCCGACCACCCTGGCCGGCCCTGACGTTGGCGTGCCGGCCAACGCCTGCGTCCGGGTCATTGGCGGACCGCAGCTTCTAGAGATTCCGTGTACCGGATTTTATGACGGCCGGGTCATCGGCGCCTTCGAAGAAGGTGGCGCCTGTCCCGACCCGAAACTCACTATCCGGGAAGTGGCGTTGACCAACGGCATCGTTGTCTGCCTCGGTGCCTGATCGTTGTGGTCTCTTGACGGCTAGTTTTCATGTATGGACTTTCGCGACCACCGCTTATCCGACCTTGCGGCGCAGGTCCGAAACCGTGACCTGTCGGCTCGGGAACTCACCGAGGCCGCTCTTGAGCGGATCGAGGCGGTTGAGCCTGAGCTGAATGCCTTCGTCGTCGTCGACGCCGAGCGAGCAATGACGACGGCGGCCGAGGTCGACAACCGGCTGGTGGCCGGAGAGGGCGTTGGACCCTTGGCCGGGATTCCCCTGGCGGTCAAAGATCTGGAAGACGCGGCCGGAATGCCCACCCGGATGGGGTCCCGCTTGTCATCGACCGATCCAGCGGAGGGCGACTCGGTGCTCGTTTCTCGACTGCGGGCCGCCGGATGTGTCGTCATCGGCAAGACCACCACCCCGGAGTACGGACACAAAGGGGCAACCGAGTCGGGACTCACCGGTGTCACCCGGAGTCCGTGGAACACCGACAGGACGCCGGGCGGTTCCTCCGGTGGGTCGGCGGCCGCACTGGCCAGTGGCATGGTGCCCTTGGCGACCGGTTCCGACGGCGGGGGATCGATCCGGATTCCTTCTGCGCTTTGTGGGCTGAGCGGTATCAAAACCACGCAGGGACGGGTGCCCAACGGCGGTCCGACGGCACCCGGTTCGGCTCACTTCTCGGTAAAGGGGCCGATGACATCCCGGATCGCCGACGCCGCGTTCGCGCTCGATGTGGCGGTTGGTCCCCATCCGACCGATGCCCAGTCACTGCCCCGCTCTGGGTCGCCCTGGTACGAGGCCATCAGCATGGCCCGGCTGCCGTCGTCGGTGGTGTGGTCGCCAACCATGGGTTTCGCCGAGGTCGACTCCGAGATTGCTTCGGTGGTGGGCGCCGCAGTCGAGACGCTGGCCGAGGCTGGTGTCGAGGTCATTGAAATGGATGAGATCTGGCCGGTTGATCCGTTGGAACCCTGGTGGAACCTGTGGACCGCTATGCGGGCCAGAAGCCAGGGCCACTTGGTGAACACACCGGAGTGGGACCTGATTGATGAGTCGATGAGGTTCCAGATCAACTGGGGTCTGAAGCTGTCGGCGGTCGATATTGCTCGGTCGCTGGATGCCATACACGACTACAACTTGCAGCTCGACCGAGCCTTTGAGGAGGCGCCGCTTCTGCTCACGCCGGCCACCGCCGGCCAGACGCCACGGGTGGAGCAGGACGGCATCATCAACGGCGAGCAGACGCCGGGCTGGGTCAAGTTCAGCTACGGCTTCAATCTCACTCGCAACCCGGCGGCGTCAGTCAACTGTGGGTTCACCGCCGATGGAATGCCGGTCGGACTCCAGGTGATCGGCCGTCAGCTCACCGATGTATCGGTCCTCCAAGCAGTGCACGTGTTCGAGGATGTGTTCGCCGACCCGAGACGAGCCGAAGCGGTCTGATCCCGTTATCCTCTGCAGCCCCGTCGTTCTCGACGGCCGGGACCGTTAGCTCAGCTGGCTAGAGCGCTCGCCTCACACGCGAGAGGTCACAAGTTCAAGTCTTGTACGGTCCACATTGAAGTATTCGGCGGAATCGTGCTGATGTAGCGTCGCAGCTGTGACAGCAGTTGCGGCGACCGAAACCGAACAGAGTCCACTCGACGGTCGAAGTCCCTTCGGATGGCCGCTCGTTGCCATTGGTCTGACCGTCACTGCGTGGTGGACATGGACCTGGTCGAAGGTCCATCGGTTGATCACCGACCACGTCGCAAGTCACGGCGAGCTTCCAACCGACGCCATGGAGCGAGCCGGGCTGTACGCCGACGGCACCGCAGCCGAACAGATTGGTAGGCGTGCCGCTCATGCTCTTTGGTGACTCAGCACGAGTGGCTCTCGACATCCTCGAGTAGGTCCTGCGTCCCACCCTTCACGGCTGAGGTCGTCTACCGCTGGGGCCCGACACCGGCTTTGGTCGTACAGTTGGCCGGGACGAAAGTGAGCCACCGATGAACCACCTCAATCACTGGATCGACGGCCAACGCAGCGATCTCACCAGCACCAGGACCGCGCCGGTCACCGACCCTGCGCTCGGGCAGCAAACCGGCAGTGTCCTCCTGGCCGACGGCAGCGATGTCGACGCCATTGTCGCCAGTTCCCGGGCCGCCTTCGAGACCTGGAGCGACGCATCGTTGTCCCAGCGGACCAACGTGCTGTTCGAGTACCGGCGCCTCCTGGTCGAACACAAGGACGAGTTGGCCCGGGCCATCTCCAGCGAGCACGGCAAGGTCTTCGCCGACGCCCAGGGCGAGGTTCAGCGAGGGCTCGAGGTTGTCGAGTTTGCCTGCGGCGCGCCAAACCTTCTCAAGGGGGAGATGACACCCGACGTCTCCAATTCGGTCGACGCCTACAGCATGCGACAGCCAGTGGGCGTGGTCGCCGGCATCACCCCGTTCAACTTCCCGGTGATGGTTCCAATGTGGATGTTCCCCATGGCGATTGCGTGCGGCAACACCTTCATTCTCAAACCGTCGGAGAAGGATCCATCGGGCAGTCTCCTGATGGCCGAGCTCTTCTCCGAGGCTGGTCTGCCGCCCGGGGTGCTCAACGTGCTCCAGGGCGATGCCGAGGCGGTCAACGGGCTGCTCGATCACCCCGATGTCGACGCCGTCAGCTTCGTCGGTTCAACGCCCATCGCCAAGCAGATCTATCAACGAGCCACCGCCAACGGTAAACGAGTGCAGGCACTGGGCGGGGCCAAGAATCACATGATCGTTCTGCCCGACGCCGACGTTGGTCAGGCAGCCGACGCCGCAGTTAGTGCCGGCTATGGCTCAGCTGGCGAACGGTGCATGGCTATCTCGGTGGTGGTGGCAGTGGGCGACGTCGGCGATGCTCTCATTCCGGAGATTGTGTCCCGCACCGCTGCTCTCAAGATCGGCCCCGGCCTGTCCGACGAGCCGATGGATATGGGAGCCCTGGTTACCGAAGCCCACCGCGAACGAGTGAGCAGCTACATGGATCTGGGGCTTGGTGAAGGAGCCGAGTTGGTCATCGACGGACGAGGCCTTGCCATCGACGGACACCCCGATGGTTTCTGGCTTGGCCCGTGTTTGTTCGATCGGGTGACCGCTGACATGAAGATCTACGTCGATGAGATCTTCGGGCCGGTGCTCTGCGTCATGCGGGTCGATACCTATGAAGAGGCGCTGGCGCTGGTCAACGACAATCCCTACGGCAACGGCACCGCCATCTTCACCAACGACGGCGGTGCGGCCAGGGCCTTCCAGCGGGATGTGAAGGCCGGCATGGTGGGCGTGAATGTCCCAATCCCGGTGCCGATGGCCTACCACTCGTTCGGCGGCTGGAAGGACTCGTTGTTTGGGGATACGCATGTGTACGGACCCGAAGGGGTGAAGTTCTACACCCGCTACAAGGCGGTCACCGTGCGCTGGCCCGACCCCGCCGAACGGGGCGTCGACCTCGGATTCCCACAGGCTCGTTGAGGTTCCGATACACCCCAATCCTCGTGAGTCTGGCGCTGGCCCAACTTGTCGGGTGCGGAGAATCTGCCCCCGACCCAGTGGCCGCCACCCTGCGGCTCGACATAGACAACTGCCGTGGGCTGGCCCACCAGCGAGCTACTGCTGTTCGTCTGGCCGACGACCTAGCGGCCACCGTGGCCCATGCCTTTCTGGTTGACGACGAGTTGTCGGTCAACGATTTCGAAGTCTTCACCAGCGACGGGAAACTGATCGGGGCTGACCTCATCTACCTCGACGCCGAGACCGACCTGGCGCTGCTCCGACTCGCTGAGCCCGGCCCATCCCTCGCTCTGGCCTCCTACGACGAGGACTCTTCGGCCCGGTTTGTCACCTTCGCTCCGCCCGATGGGCCGTTCAGCGTCCGCACCATCGAGATCGTCAGACTGGTCGAGGTCACGCTGGACGGCGACGGAGCCAGGCAGGCGCTTGAGCTCGACGGGGTCGTCGCTCCCGGCGATTCCGGATCTCCCGTGCTCGACGACGACGGTGAGGTCCTCGGGGTGGTCTTCGCCGCCAGCAAGACCGACGACATTGGCTGGGCCATCGCTTCTTTCGAGGTGGAGGCCGCAATCTCAGAACTCGCAGCCGCCGGCGAACGAGCACAGCTAGCCCTCGGCTGTCCCTAACACCGGTCTCGCATCGACCGGGCCGCCACCCTTGGCTAGCGTCGAGCTATGACGAAAATGCCAAATGGGACCGTTCGTTGCGAGACACAGGATGGCATCGCCACCATCACGCTGGACCGTCCCGAGTCGCTGAACTCGATGACCAACGAGCTGATGGCCGACATTACCTCGGCCGTTGCCGAGGCCGAGAAGGCGGCCCGGGTCCTAGTCCTGACCGGCGCCGGTCGGGGCTTCTGCTCCGGTGCTGATCTGAGTTCGGTGGGGCCCGGCGACGACTCAGACGGCGCAGATGGCGACGGGTCGGGCGACGAAGTGGCCCAGGGGATGGACGACTTCTTCCACCCCGCGCTCATGGCGCTCAAGAACGCCTCAATCCCCACCATCGCCCGGGTCAACGGCGTTGCCGCCGGTGGCGGCCTCGGGTTGTCGCTGTGCTGCGATATCTCTATCGCCAGCCGGTCGGCATTCTTCGTCGCCACTTTTGGTCCCCGCCTGGGGATCGTCCCCGACCTTGGTACGACATGGAGCCTTCCCCAGCGCATCGGCCGGGCCCGTGCCCTAGGCGTGACCATGCTGGGCGAGCGTTTCTCGGCCGATGAAGCGGCCGAATGGGGCCTCATCTGGAAGGCGGTGGACGACGCCGACCTCGACGCCGAGGTGGCAACAGCGGCCTCGGTCTTGGCTCGATCTTCGTCCGAGGCAATGACCCGTATTCGTAGTGCCATCGAGACGGCGGGGGAGCGGTCGTTCGAGGCCCAACTAGACGTCGAGCGAGATCACCAAAAGGTCCTGATACCGATGAACATGGCCGAGGGTGCCGCCGCGTTTTTGGAAAAGCGCGAGCCGACATTCGACTGACGCTCTCGGCAGGCGCCACCGACAGTGGCTTGATCCCTGGTAAAAGTACGTCGGTGATCTTCCCGCGTGACACCACGTTCGCACCCAAGCTGCTTCTGGCTCCGCTGTTTGTCGCCTTCGTTCTTTTTGTCTCGTCGTGTAGCTCGGCTGACGAGAACGGTGACGGTTCTGCTGTGTCCGGGAACGGGAACGACTCTGACAGCTCCGCTGGACAGACCGATACAGCAGCCTCCGGCTCCGGCACACCCTGCGGTCCGCTTCGACTAGACGAACAGGAAGTCGCTGGGGCGAGCGGTCGGCTGACCGACGCCGTCAACCTCTCTTTCCAAAGGGCCGGTCTTTCCATTGGCGCCCCTGAGCAGTGGTCGGTCGTACAGGAGACCGGTGCCCAGATCGCTATCGCCGACCCTGATCCCCTGGTCGAGGGCGGGTCGACCTACTGGGTTCGTATTGTCGATGGCGGCATCATTGCGTTCGACGGTGTGTGCGATTTCGGTGTTGGAAGCGGCCCTGCGTCTCCTGATGCGCCGACCAGCTGCTCGGTCGTTTCAGACGGCTTTGCCCTCACCACCGTGTGGGAAGCCGCCGATCCCGCGGCCCCGGTTGCCGTGCTCCGAGACGGAGTTGAGATCCATCTTTCGCCCCCCACTGCAGTTGGAGCGGAGACGAACGAACTCCTCAACGCCCGGAAAGCCGAGCACGGCGAGCCAACGACCGACCAACCAGCAGACGACGCACTTGCGGTCGAGGCCGGTTTCGCTGATCTCACTGCCGAGGCCAACGAAACCCACGAGTACTCAGTTCAAGCCGTGGGCAGTGATGGCAACCGCTCAGACCCGGTCGACTGCGGAAAGGGAACGCTCGATGCATCTGATGTCGAGGTCACCTGCTCGGTAGAGGTCGATGAGTTCGGATGGCCAGTCGTTCGATGGCAGACCACCGGTGCGGTACGGGTTGTGGTCACCCGTGACGGTGCTGCCCTTGAACCAGATGCAGTGACCTTCTCGTCGCCCCACACCGATCGTTCGGCGCCCGCTGACCAGCAACTGACCTATGCCCTCACCGTCCCCGGAAGCGACCCCATCGACTGCGGACAGGTGACACTGGATGACGTCCCGGCCGGGTCAAGCGACCTTCAGGCCGCAGCTACCGACAACGCCAACAGCTACCAGGGCCCGTTCCAGTACGTCACCTTCGAACCCATTTGCGCCACCTGCGAGAACCAAACCGTCGAGCTCTACCTCGTGCCCGATCCGGGCAGCCCGGCTCGCCACGTAGTCGAGACGGTGTGGGTCGACGGTGTCGAGGCACCGTTCCCCGGCCCGTGGCTCATCGATCCACTGCTCGTTGCCGGCCTGCTACTCGAGGCCGAGGACAATGGACAGGAAATGGCCTATTCCATAGACCCCGCGACCGGCATTATCGAGCAATGGACGATCGCTGGTGAGGGTGCGGTGCTGCTTTGTCTTGAAGTCGATACTCGCCCCATCGACATGCGAGAAGATCGCTGTGGTCGGTCCAATCTTCTGAGCTGACAACCATCAGCGGCACCGGTTTCATTCGCTGGGCGCGACGCCCTGGCAGCAATTACAGTTTCTTCCAGGGGGGACCTACCAAGGGTTCCAAAGAAGCTCAAGGATGTATTGCCATGGCCACGGGAACGGTCAAATTTTTCAACGCCGAGAAGGGCTACGGGTTCATTGCCCGAGAAGACGGTGACGATGTCTTCGTCCATTTCTCGAACATTCAAGGCACCGGGTACCGGAGTCTGGATGAAGGACAGGCGGTCGAGTTCGATGTCGGGCCAGGTCGCAAAGGTGACGAAGCGCAGAACGTCCGCGCCCTCTAGAACGGCGGCTCGCCGGAGCTAAACAGCGGGCCGTCGAGACCCGGCGACCTCATACTGCTGCCGGCAATCTTGCCTACGGCCAGTTCCCTTCTCGCGACCAGGTTCGGGTGTTGGACGTCATTAGGGAGGTGCACCTTGTGGGGCACCGGTTCCCATCGTCCCTCCCTAGGAGAAATCACATGGCAAGTATTGAGGACATCGAAGGCGTCGGCCCGGCTATGGGCGAGAAGCTCCGAGCGGCCGGTATCCGGTCGACCGGTGCGCTGCTAAAACGAGCAGCAAGCGCGGCTGGCCGGAAGGAAGTTTGCGAGGCAACCGGTATCGGTAGCGGCCCCGTCCTCGAGTGGGTCAACCGGGCCGATCTCATGCGAGTGCGAGGCGTCGGTTCGGAATACAGCGACCTTTTGGAAGCAGCTGGCGTCGACACGGTGAAGGAACTTCGCAATCGCAACGCCGAGAATCTCACTGCGAAGATGGTCGAAGTCAACGACGAGGCCATTCGGAAAACGAAGAAGAGCATCGTGCGTCGAACCCCGGCCCTTTCCGAGGTTCAACGCTGGGTCGCTCATGCCAAGAAGCTCGACCCCATGGTTACCTACTGAGTCGTTACCTACTGAACAGTTGCCTACTGATCGGCTGATCGGACGGTGGTGCTCATGGCGAGGGTCGAACTGCCGATCGAGTTGGAGTGTCTGCTCCAACTCCGACCACCGATGCTGGCGACAACCCTTCTACCTCCTCGATAGCGGCTACTGCCCGCTACCGGAGAGTCGGACTGCGCATGAGCTGCCTCGGATGCGAGGTGGCCTGGACCGGACCGGCAGAGTCAGATTGTTGGGTGTGTGAGGGACCGGGAGTTCCCGGACCTCCCCC
>CALHBU010000433.1 GCA_937930655.1 uncultured Acidimicrobiales bacterium
GCCGGTAGCCATGGATGTTGAGATGACCAAGGCTGCTGTCTCGGTATCCGGTGTCGTTCGTGACGCCGACACCAAGGCCGCCGTCGCCGCCAAGGTCGTCGTCTCCGACTCCAAGGGTCGGAGCTACACCGTGGCCACCGACGCTGCTGGTGCCTGGACGTTTGGTTCCTCAGAGGATCAGCCGCTCGAGCCCGGAGCAGTCACTGTCACGGCCAGCGTTGTGGGTTACCGCACCGTCAGCCAAACGGTCACCGTCGAAGCCGGCGCTGCTCTCACTGTCGATCTGGCCCCCAAGTTCGAAGCCATGACCATCGGCGGTCAGGTGACCGACACCGAGACCGGCAAGGTTGTCGCCGGGGCCAAGGTGACGGTGTCTGATTCCGCCGGCACAACCCGTGCCGCAACGGCCGATGCCGAGGGACGGTGGTCGTTGACTACTTCTCGTGATGCCGTGATGGTGGCCGGTCAAGTAACGGTGGCCGTCGAGGCCAACCGCTTCACCAAGGCTGAGACCAGTGTTGAAGCGGCGTATGGAGCAGCCGTTGTACAGGACACCGGCATGGACTACATGAACCTGAAGATCACCGGTCAGATCAAGTCCCCGACACAGGCCCCACTCGCTGGAGCCCGGGTCCAGATCACCGACAGCGCTGGCAACAGCTATAGCGACACCACTGATAGCGCCGGCGAGTACGAGTTCGTCTCGAACTTCAGCCAGCCCATCGAGGCCGGTCAGGTTTCCATGGTGGTCAACGCCAACGGCTACAGCGAGCAGGTTCTTTCCATCTCTGTGGGCTCGGAAGATGTATCGCTCGTCCGGAACACTGCGGTGGTGACGGCCACGCCGGCCAGGGCCGCAGCAGCCCAGCTTCCGGTAACCGGCTCTGAGCCGACCGCATTGGTTCTCACCGGTCTCGGCCTTCTGGCCGCCGGTGGTGTGATGGTCCGTCGTCGTAACGATGTGGCACTCGACGACTGACCTCTGACCGAAGCTAGTTGAACTTGAACGAGACGCCTTTCTCCGGGGCGTCTCGTTCACATTTTACCTCAACTCGAAACCCCGTCGAGCGAGAAACTCCCGCATATGGGGCCGGCGCTCGCCGCCGACCAGGCCGGCCATCTCCTCGCTCCAACTGCTCTCCTTGGTGCCACCGGTTCTTGTTCGGTAGTACTGCCGCATCTCCTCGTCGTACGACGCGATCCGATCCTGATCCCGCCCATCCTCATAGCGTTCCTCTTTGAACACGACATCGAGCGGTAGCCGAGGCTTCACTTCAGGATCCTGATCTGGGTAACCGAGGCACATGCCGAACACGGGATACACATCGTCGGGCAACTCGAGCAGGTCGGTGACCACCTGCGGATCGTTGCGAATGGCACCGATGTAGCAGATGCCCAACCCTTCAGCTTCGGCTGCGATCACCGCATTCTGGGCGGCCAACGAGACATCAACGGTGGCGATGATGAACTGCTCGGTCATGCCGGACGTCATCGAACCACCAGCCATCTCGCAGGCCAGGCGAGTGCGGTGGAGATCAGCACACCAGACAATGAAAACCGGGGCATCGACGATCTGGGTCTGCCCACCGCCGACCTCGGAGATCACACCCCGAGTCTTTTCGTCCCGGACCCTGATGACCGTCGTCGCTTGAAGGTTGCTCGACGTGGCAGCTGTTAGACCGGTCTTGACGATGTCGGCCACCAGCTCGTCACTGACCGGCTTGTCGGTGAACTGGCGAATTGAGCGGTGGGAACGAAGAAGTTGGTGGATCTCGTGCATCGTCCCTTCCTAGTCACTCAGCGCGTAGAACGTCCCATTCCGCGAACCAACAAAGATCCGGCCGTCCCACACTGCCGGCGTCGATTCGATACACCCGCCAAGCTCGAGCTCCCAGAGCTTCAACGGGTTGACGCTTGTGTCGCTGATGTCGAACGCGTGAAGAACACCGTTGCAGTCACCCTGAAGAAGCACTCCGTCCACCACGACCGGGCTCTGCCACAGAGGACCGGGAAGGTTCAGAACCCACCGCTCGTCGCCGGTGGCTCGATCCAGGCCCAGTACCCGACCGTCGTCGGTGGCGACGATGAGCATGTCCTGATGGAGCGCAGGGGTGGCCCACACGCCGGAGTCGAGACCGGTGCGGGCCTCGCGGCTCCAAACGAGAGGATCATCAGGCTTGGACGGGTCGAGCTTGATGATCTGGCCTAGCTCCTCGGAACGACTGTTACCCCGCTCGTATTCCGAACCGACGTACAACATGCCTACGTCGTCGATCACGATCGAGGCGTCTGTGTCGTCGCCAACCCAGAACCGGAAGACTCGTTCCGGAGTTGCGCCGTCCTTGAGGCCGCCGATGTCCCAGCCCTGTACGAGGCCCCCGGAGTTGGCGAAATAGACAGTGTCGCCACTGATGGCTACTGAGTTCTCTATCGAAACGTCGTTGCCGACGGCGGCGAGTAGATCGCTGTCCCAACCCTCGGCCGAGAAGACGATCTCGGGGTCAACGGTGACCAATCCGGCGGCGTCGTAGGCCCGATTGAGTTTGACGATGAAGAAGCGGGAATTCTCGCCGCCTTCGAAGAGATAGTCGTCGACGATGAGCGCTGAGCCATCCCAATCGTTGTTCCACAACGTCGGCTTGACCGCATCGGACGAGAGCTTCCACAGCGAGAGTGGCTCGGGCCGGTCAAGGGCCGCGACGTGAAAGAAGTTGTCTCGGCTCCCGGTGTAAAGCAATGGGAATCCGTCGGGATCGATGGTGATGGTGCCCTTGATGATGTCGTCGGTGGCATAGGGCGGGTACACGGTGGCCCCGGTTGCAGGATCGAGGAAATTGACGTTGCGGTCGTAGCCGCCGAAGGCCAGCCACCATTGTTCGGCGTCGCCCGGTGGATGAAAGATTGCTGGTTGTCCCGTCCAGCCCGATCCGCACCACTGCTTGGGTTCACCGCCAACCGTTGAGTTGGAGCATCCGATGTTGAAGGTCCAGATGACCTTCGGGTCCTGCGGCACCGGACCCCGGCCGTACCAACTCCTCGTGGGGTTGCCTCGAAAGGTCAGCAGACCCTCGACCGCGCCGAGTTCGGACCATGGCAGCCCTGAGGACAACGGCTGGACCCAGCCGGTGAACGGGGGCAGGGTCGACGCGGTGCTGGTGGTGGGTTCGGCCGTGGTGGTAGTGGCCGCCTGGGTCGAGGTTGGTTGCTGGGCCGAGCCATCGCCGTCGCCGGACTGGGCTACTGCGCTTCTGAGTTCGGTGTCGTCGTTGGCCTGATTGGCGGCAACGAGCAGAAGCAGGAGGATGAGTGCGCCGCCTCCAATGAGCAGCGGCAGCTTGCGATCCCCGAGCACGGTGCTAACGCCTGTCCGACCCGGTCGACATCAGAACAGCCCGCCCTCGGCCACCATTCGCTCGAGCGTGAGGTCCGGATGATCGGCCACCACCCGATCCATCCAGTATTTGCTCTCAAACAAGGCCAGCCTGGTTCCGTCGGCTCGTTCCAGAACATCGACCCCTTGCATGGCCCGGAGCTCTGCGGCCGACTCGGCATCGGTGCGGCGAGCAATGGTGTACGGCGTTGAGTTGAGCTCGATCTCGGCCCCGAACTCCGACTCGAGTCGATGGGTCACAACCTCGAACTGCATCTGGCCCACGGCGGCCAGCACCGGCGCTTGGTCGCCGAGGTCTTGGTCTCGGAGCACCTGGACCGCACCTTCTTCGTCGAGCTGCACAATGCCTTTGCGGAACTGCTTGAACTTCGAGGTGTCCTTCACCCGGGCCCGCATGAAGAGCTCGGGGGCAAACGCCGGCAGCGGCGGAAACTCGGTTTCGTTACCCACGTACACCGCGTCGCCGACCCGAAGGTCGTTGGCATTCACCAGTCCGAGCACATCGCCGGGCCATGCCACATCGACGGTGTCACGGTCCTGACCGAACATGGTCTGGGCGTACTTGGTGGAGAACTGACGGCCGGTACGTCCGGCGTAGGCCATCATGCCTCGCTCGAATTTGCCGGAACACACTCGGACGAACGCGATCCGGTCCCGGTGGGCCTTGTCCATGCCAGCCTGAACCTTGAACACCAGGCCGGAGAATGGCTCGTCGAGGCCCCGACGGCTGCCGTCGGCCAAGACTCGCGGCGCAGGAGAGGGGACCAGATCGATGACGCCGTCGAGCAGGAAGCGAACCCCGAAGTTTGTCAGTGCCGAGCCAAAGAACACCGGGGTCGACTCACACCCCAGAAAGGTCTTTTGGTCGACGACACGACCGACTTCGCGGAGTAGCTCGGCTTCTTCCTGGGCGGTGTCCCACGACTCGCCCTCTTCGCTCGCCGCCCGCTCGGCATCGACCTCTTCTTCTGGGGCCATGGTCGAGCCGCGGGCGGTGCGTTCGAACCGGGTGTAGACGCCGGTGTCCTGATGAATCACACCCCGGAAGTCGCCGGGGATGCCGACCGGCCAGGTGACCGGAGTTGGCTCGACCACCAGTGTCGTCTCGATCTGGTCAAGCAACTCGAGTGGTGCCACGCCGGGCCGGTCGAACTTGTTGATGAAGGTGAGAAAGGGGATCTCTCGCTCCCGACAGACCTCGAACAGTTTGAGGGTCTGAGGTTCGATGCCCTTGGCCGCATCGAGCACCATCACTGCGGCATCGGCTGCAGCCAACACTCGGTAGGTGTCTTCTGAGAAGTCACGGTGACCGGGAGTGTCCAGCAGATTGATGGTGCAGTCTCGATAATCGAACTGAAGCACCGTTGAGGTGATGGAGATGCCGCGTTGCTGCTCGAGGTCCATCCAGTCGGAGGTGGCCGACCGCCGACCTTCCCTGGCTTTCACCGTGCCGGCTTCCTTGCCGAGCGCTCCGCCGTAGAGAAGAAACTTCTCAGTCAGCGTGGTCTTGCCCGCATCGGGGTGGGAGATGATGGCAAATGTACGGCGCTTGGCCGCTTCCTCCCGAGGGCTACTCACCCTGCAAAGCTATCGGGGTCAGGAAAGCAGCAGCGGGAGTGTCGCCAGAAGGGTAATCGAGGTCGAGAGCACGATCGCCATGAGCAGTCGGTGACTACCTGCTCTGCGAGCTAACGCTCCCCGCATAGTCGAACTCACAACGCCTCCATGACAGCTCCGCTCGGGACGCATCTCCCGAATCCTTAGAGTGCCTCAGAGGCAGCGGCGACCCAATGGGCTCTCTCACCCTGTGGGCAGCTTCGCCTCAGTCTTGCCTTCTTCGGCTGCGCCTCAGCGGGTTCGCCGATCCGGCTCTCACCCTGTGCGCAGCAAAGTTACTACTGGGCGTTTTCGTTTTCGTTCTCGTCTGAGTGGTTGAGATCGATGATGCCAAGCCGAACAGCGCCGAGCACTGCGTGGGTGAGGCTCTGGGCATCGAGCTTGCGATAGATGGCATTGAGATGGTTGTGCACCGTCTTGGTGGTGATACCGAGGTACCGGCCAGCCTGCTTGGTGCTCATGCCATCGGCGATGGCCTGCAGAATCTCGACCTGACGATCGGACAACAGGGCATCGTTGGCTTTGGTCTCGTTGACTGCGGTGAGCATGGCACCGGCCAGGGCGGGGGAGAGAACTGTCTCGCCGTCGGCCACCTTCAGAACAGTGTCACGAACCTCGCCGAACGAGGTTCCTTTGCTGAGGTAGGCGCTGGCGCCGGCGGCAATGGCGTCCCGGGTGCGGTCGATGTCGTCGTGCATGGTGAGCACAGCAACCCGGACCTGGGGCATTTCGTCACGGATGCGGCGAGTGGCTTCGATGCCATCCATCACCGGCATGGACAGGTCCATCACAACCACATCGGGCATGAGAGCCTTGGCCAACGCGACGGCTTCTTCTCCGGTTGAGGCTTCACCAACCACGGTGTCGCCAGCGGCCTCGAATGAACGGCGGAGTCCGTCACGAAGGAGTGCGTGGTCATCGGCAAGAAGGATCTTGATCATGTTCTGGGGCCTCTCAGGATTCTGGACTTGTGAGAACGGTTACGACCGTTCCCCGATCGGGCACGCTGGTGATTTCCAAGTTTGCCCCGACCGACGCAGCACGTTCCCTCATCCCGACCAGGCCATAGGCGTTACCCCTGATGCCCTTATTCGGATTGAATCCTCGTCCGTTGTCTTCCACGACAAGCACACCGCGTCCGTTCTCGACAGACCAGCCCACATGAGCGTGAGAGGCCTCAGCATGCTTTTCGACATTTGTCAGTGCCTCTTGAGCAATACGGAGGAGTTCATTCTCGACGATCGGGGCCAAAAAGATGTCGCGGTCGTCCGGAACGACCACTGTGACCTCGACATCACTGCGCTTTTTGAACCGATCGACGACCTCGGTGAGTACGACGCTCAGAGGTCGTCCCGGACCTACTGCAGCCCGCAATTCGACCAATGTGTCCCGTAGCTCGGCGATGGCCCCCTGGGTGTCGCCATGGAGTTGTTTGAGCTCGAGCGAGGGTTCGGCCTGGGTGGAGTTGATGCGTTCCAACTCGAGACCGATGTAGGTGAGCCATTGGCCAAGGCGATCGTGGAGGTCGCGGGCAATCCGGGTGCGTTCCTCGGCCGCGGCCAGAGACCGCAGGTGGAGGAACGAGCGGGCGTTGGAAAGCGAAAGAGCGAGAACATCGGCCATACCGGCGAGCAGCTCGGCATCAGCATCGGAGTATCGGTTGGGGTGGTGGCTCTCGACGGCGACCAGGCCGGTGTCGACACCGTCGACTGACAGGCGAATGTAGAGCCCACTGCCTGTCCGGCCCCGACGGGACAGATCGTTGATCCGCAGCATGTCCGACGCAGCTGCGGCGTCGATGAGGGGAGCAGGAAGTTGGGCCGAGGTGAGCACCGGGGGAAGGTCGAAACCATCCTGGAGCTGGGTGGACCAGAGATTGTCTTCGAAGCTCAGGACCACCAGCCGGTCGGCGTCGAAGGAGTCTCTGAGCTGGGCTCGGGTGGCGGAGAGGATGTCCTCGAGGTCGAGGGAGGACGGAAGAGTTCTGGCCACCTGGTTGAGGGCGCCGAGCAGCTGGTTGGTCTCGCTGAGGCCGGTCATGCGATCGGTGAGCAGCTGGCGCCGGTCTTCCATGTGAAGGAGGCGGAACTGGGCAACGCCGGGGAACAGTGCAGCGGCGGCAAGGGCCATCACGCCAAGAGCGCTCGGGGCTACCAGGTCGGTGGCGGTGAGTACCGAGGTGGCGGTGGACACCACGAGACCAACGGCGGCAGCCATGAGGCCACGGCGCAGACCCCAGCCAAAGCCGACGATGGCAACGGCGACGAGGAGACACCCGACGAACGGGCTGGTGAGGCCTATATCGATGCCAACCGCAGTGGCCAGAAGAGCTACATCGGAAATAGCGAAAGCCTGTTGGGCCGAGCCGCTGTCGCCCAGCTTGAGGGGTCGGACGGTTCGCCACGACGCAAGGAAGATGGCGGTCGTGAGGGTGGCAACGACGCTGAGGTCGCCGCTGGCGGCCAACCGAGGCGCGGCCCAGGCGACTCCGATGAGGACAGCGCCCCACCGCATGGAGGCCAGAACCGCACTGAGTGAACCGGCAACCGCGGGACCTAGTTCGAGGGCCCGGGTCGAGTCATCAAAGCCACCGTTGCGAAAGGCGCGCAGGGCCAACAGGACATCGCCTGCTGATCCATTGCTCTTTCGGGATTCGGTCACATTGCTCCCTGGCTGGCGGCGGCATGGGTGTCTGGGGGTCTACGTAGGGTATCGAGCCTCAAACGAGAGTTTCGATTCCCATCGGCAGGTAAAGACGCTGTTCAACCCCCAACGGTCGCGGTACATCGGTGGTATCAGTAATCGCGTGCCGCTACGTAGTTGGCAAACGCTATCAGCGTTTCTTTCACAGTAGTAGCGAATGGAAGGTCCTCGGCAACTCGAATCGCATCACCGACCAGATGGTCGATTCGTTGCTCGATCTCGGCGACCGCTCCCGTGGCCCGAAGGGTGCTGATGATGGCCGCAGTCTGCGCTGCGCTCAGGTCGGGGCGACCGATGAGATCCAGCGTTTCGAGATCGGCGCCATTGGCCCGTTCGAGGGCGACCGCAACCAGCTCGGTCGGTTTGCCCTCTCGCAGATCGTTGCCGACCGGCTTGCCGACCTGGGTGGAATCGGCGGTGACGTCGAGGAGATCGTCTCGAAGCTGGAACGCCTGGCCGGCTGGTTGGCCGTATCCCTCCAACCGGTCGAGCACGGTCCGGTCAGTCGGGCCGGCAATGGTGGCGCCCAACTGGAGAGGCCGGACAATGGTGTAGAGCGCGGACTTGAACGTGGCGACCCGGACGGCGGTCTCTCGGTCGAGGTTGCCCGCGGCGGCTGAGCGCATGTCGAGGTACTGGCCCAGATTGAGTTCGATTCGGAGGCGGTCCCAGATATCGCGGCTTTGGGCCGACGGGTTGCCGATGAGTTGGTCGGCATAGACGTGGCTGAGGTCGCCGACCAAGATGGCGAC
>CALHBU010000434.1 GCA_937930655.1 uncultured Acidimicrobiales bacterium
GGTGGCGCACTCCCACAGCGCGTCGTAGTCGGGGTGGTCGTAGTCCTCATGAATGGGATCGCCCGGCATCATCATGCCGACCATCCCCATTTCTTTGGCCAAGGTGAAGTCGTTGATGCCCTGCTCCACCGTGAGCAGAGCAGTTTGGGCCAGGCCGAAGATCCGGTCTGGAGCCTCGCTGCACATGGCCTGCAGCCAACGGTTGTAGGCCGTCATGCAGGCGTCTTTGTACTCGGCGTCTCGGTGCATTGAAATGCCCATGCCAATGGACGCATAGATCAGCTCGGCCGCCAACCCGTCCTGGTCCATGAACGGCACCCGGTCCTTACCCAGGTAGCTGGCCGAACGGACATCGGAGAACTTCATGGTCTTGGCCCGCTTGTTTCGCTCCTTTGGCCCGAACCCAGCACCATCGACGAAACCCAGGTTGATTGGTCGCTTCATGCCCGGCACCACGAAGGCCTCGGTGCCATCAGGCTGCTCGACCACCGTTGGCGCTCGGTCCCGGAACTTCGGGTCGATGTAGTCGACGTAGCAGTTGGGCGGCTCACACACGTGACCGTCGGCGGAAATGATGCCGGCAGGGATCATGACTGACTCCTCGGGTTGACTGTTTTCCGACGTTAGCTCGCCCGTCAGTCGCGGGCCCACCAAGCGAGGTCGACGTCGGGCAGCCATTCCGATGTGTGGGGTGGCTCGACCGATTGCACCAACGCGCTTGTTCGGCCGTCGACGTCAAGCCCCGACGCAACAAGCTGCTTCCCATCGGATGACCAAACGGGATGGCTGTGGCAGTACTGACCGAAGAACGGCATTACCGTTGTCAGCCACATCCGGCCTGGCCGAAAGGGTGGCAGTGCTCGGCTCTCCGCCCCGTCGTGGACCAGCCACTGGACCTCCGAGCTCGAGACTCCAATCAGAACCGCCAGATGACTTCCTGTCGGGGACCAGAAGAAGGCGGCAGAGGCCTCAGGGGTCACCACCGTTTCCTCCCCGGTCAGAAGATCGTGAATGACAACGCCACGATGCTGGTCAACCAGTGCCACCCGACGACCGTCGGCATCCACGGCGAAGGGACCGGCTACACCACTTTCGATGAGGGTGACAATGGTGCCGTCAGGCTGGTGGCTCCGGAACTGATGGTCCTCGACGTACGCCACCGCTCCTCCCGGCAACCAGACGGGAGCGGCGAAGGACCCGCCTTCATGGCTGATCACGGTGACCCCACCGTTGTCGACCCGAATGGTCCGAACTCGTCCTTCTACGTGAACCGCGACATGAGCGGAGTCCGGGGACCACGACCAGAAGAGGGGTTGCCCCCGTTCCAGGATCAGAAGCTCGTCAGACCTTACGTCGGTTACTGCCAGCTCTAGACCGAGCGGGCCGGGAGACAGATGACTGAGCAACTGGCCGCACGGACTGGGTGAAAGATAGAAGGCGGTGGCGCCATCGTGGAGAACTCGCCACGTATCGGTCTCCTCGTCGTGAAGACGAAGTTGGTGCAATCCGCCGAGGCCGCCATCGTCGACTGACCAGGCGGTCCACTGACCGGCCGGCGAGAAGACCCCGGTGACCGTGCGGGCCCCTGATGCCGGATCGAGCGGTTCACCGACGGGGATGCGAACGCCGGAGTCGAGATCGCCCAACATCAAATTGCCGAACGTGTCGATCATGAGCAGCGAGCGCATTGCGTCACTCTTCCAGAGAGGGCGGCCAAGGGCGAGCTGTCACGTTGGCAACTACCGTGCAGCGATGGATTACTACGATCTTGGCGCTTACCAACGGGTGGTCACCACCGATTCTGACGAGGCCCAACTCTGGTTCGACCGGGGTCTCAACTGGCTGTATGCCTTCAATCACGGCGAGGCAATCGAGTGTTTCAAGAAGGCCATCGAGGCTGACGAGAGCTGTGCCATGGCCCACTGGGGAGTGTCAGTGGCGCTCGGTCCCAACTACAACCTGCCCTGGTCGCTGATGGATGGCCGGACCAAGGAGAAGCTGCTCGGTGGTGCCTACAAGGCGGCCCAGGCGGCCCTGAGTAATGCCGGCAGCGTTACCGAGGTCGAACGGGATCTGATCGAGGCGCTACAGGCCCGCTACCCGCAACCTGATCCCATTGATGACCAGATGCCGTGGAACCAGGCGTTCACCAACGCCATGCGGGAGGTCCACCGGCGCCACCCCGACGACCGCGACGTGGCCACCGTGTTCGTCGATGCCATCCTCAATGAGACCCCATGGCAGATGTGGAATCTGGCAACCGGCGAAGTCGCCGACGAGGCCGGAACGGTCGAGGCTCGTCAGGTGTTGGAAGGAGCCTTTGATCGGCTTCCGAGCTCGTGGGAACACCCGGGCCTGCTCCATCTCTACGTCCATCTCATGGAGATGTCGCCTTTCCCCGAACTGGCTCTGCGCCAGGGCGACAAACTTCGCCAGCTGGTCCCCGATGCCGGTCACCTCATACACATGCCGACCCACATCGATGTCCTATGCGGCAACTACCACGACGTCGTCCTTTACAACCAGAAGGCGGTCGAAGCCGATCGACGCTGGGTAGAAAAAGAGGGGCTTTACAACGTCTACACGTTGTACCGAAACCACAATCACCACTTCGTCATCTACGGCGCCCTTTTTCTGGGGCAGAAGTCAGCTGCCATGGCCGCCGCCGAAGAACTCATCGACACCATTCCCGAAGACTTCCTGCGGATTCCCTCGCCGCCGATGGCCGACGCCGCCGAGGCTTTCGTTGCCATGAAGCAACACGTGATGGTCCGCTTTGGTCAATGGGACGACATCATCGCCCAGGACCTACCGGAAGATCCCGAGCTCTACTGCGCCACCACCGCCATCACCCTCTACGCCAAGACCGTGGCCCACTCGGCAGTGGGCAACATCGAAGAGGCGGAACAGCACCGAGAGGCATTCCTGGCGGCCAAAGCCGAGGTTCCGGAGAGCCGTCGAGTGCACAACAACACGGTGGTCGACCTCCTGGAGGTCGCCGAAGCCATGATCGACGGCGAGCTCGAGTACCGACGGGGCAATCACGAAGCTGCCTTCGCCCATCTATGGGAAGCCGTCGAGCGAGAGGACAGCTTGCTCTACGACGAGCCGTGGGGATGGATGC
>CALHBU010000435.1 GCA_937930655.1 uncultured Acidimicrobiales bacterium
ATGGTGGTCATCTCGTTGGTCACGGTCGGCGCAGCCGGATCGTGACGAACCGGAACAAAGTCGCTGATCACGTCCGGGTTCTCCTCGGCGTAGGTCTCCATGCCGTCCTCGTAGGCAAGACCGAAGTCGTTGTCCATAACGAGACCAGCGACCTTGACGGGCAGCTGGTCAGCCAGATTGGCCTTGATCCAGGATCCCCAGAGGATGGCCTCCGTGGCGTACGACATTTGGTTGCCGGTGGTCCACGGGTGACCAACCGGATCGCCCCAGGCGGGGTGACCGGTCATGGCCAGCGGGTGCGGCACGCAGTTGTCGTTCATGGTGTCGTAGACGGCCAGCGTGTTCGGCGAGCCCAGCGTCTCAATGGCGAACGGCTTGTCCGACTGGAGAAGCTCGTCAACCAGCTCGATGGTCACGGTTGCGACGTACTGGTCATCCTTGGCGATCAGCTCGATGGGAACTCCGTCGATGCCACCGTTCTCGTTGATGTAGTCGTAGTAGATGCCCATACCGACGGTGATGTTGCCGTAGGCGGCGAGGTTGCCGGAGAACACCGTGGTGTTACCGATCACGATGGCGTCGCCAAGACCTTCCTCATTGCTCCAGTCAGCGGGGCAGTCGTTGAGATCGACTTCCATTCCGGCTGGGCCGATCAGGACGTTGTCCTCGTTGATGCCGTAGCCGTTGGCCACGATGTCATCGATGACCTTCTGACGGTTGATCTCCCACAAAGCTTCGAGCTCTTCGATGTTCTGAGGTTCAGCCATGGCCTCACCGTCATCTTCATCCTCCATGGCATCTTCGTCTTCCATGGCATCTTCATCGTCTTCGGCACCGGCGACAGCAGCATCAGCTGCGTCTTCGTCGATACCGCCAGCCCCCTCGTCTTCCTCGGAACCGGCCTCGGTTTCGCCTTCACCTCCTCCGTCTGATGAGTCAGAGCTGTCACCGCATGCGGCAGCAACCAGACTGAAAGCAAACAGAAGCGCCAGAAGGCGACGCCAATAGCTACTCATTTTCTTCCCCTTCGTTGCCGATCGCTCTGACCGGCAGTGCATCAACATTGTCTTGAGACAAGCGTCACATCAAGTCACGTCATCAAAATGAAAAGAACGCCAAGAAGCCAGCAGTACGGACGCGAAAGGGCCCGATGCCAAAGCACCGGGCCCAATCGGACTTGAGTTAGCTAGTCGAAGTCAACAGCAGCCTTGAAGCCACAGCTCAATTCGCGTCAGCGAATTGAGGAGTTGTTGAAATCGCCCTAGCGATTTCAACAACCTGTTTCACTCCAGGAGCAGTTCGGGGATGAACCGTTCAGGTCAACAACGTTGCCTTCCTGGATCCACGATGCGCTCTCGGCGTCGTAGCGGCTGAACTCAGATCCCTCAATGAAGTAACCGTCCTCGTTGCCGTTCATGGAGAACGTGATGCCTTCGAGGAGGATCGGGTGATCAAGTTCCATGGCCCGCTGGGCCAACATGAAGTTGGTCCGGTTGAGACCACCATCGAGGGCTGCAGCGATGCGCAGCGCCTCAACGAATGGCCATGCCTGGTTAGTGAAGCCGGTACCGATCAGACCAACGGTGGAATCCTCACCGGCAGCATCGATGGTCTCGTTGACCCACTTGATGTACGGCTCGTCGGCGTACTGGGGATCGGTGGTGGCCTTGACGCCACCGCCGACGATCAGCCAGTCATTGGCGACCTCGCCAGCAGGGATCATGTAAGCGTTCTGATCCTTGCAGACCGAAGGCGCAAACAACACGGTGCCATTGGATGTCATGCCTGAACGGCCAGCTTCCTCAACGGCGAGGAGGCAGGGGTTACCAGCGGTCATCGAGATGAAGACATCCGGCTCGTCAGCAGCAATGGTGGTCATCTCGTTGGTCACGGTCGGCGCAGCCGGATCGTGACGCACGGCGATGAACTCACTCACAACGTCGGGGTTGGCCTCGGCGTACTTGTGCATGCCGTCTTCGTAGGCAAGACCGAAGTCGTTGTCCATGACCAGACCAGCAACAACGACTGGCAGTTGGTCAGCCATGTTGTTCTTGATCCAGGCGCCCCAGAGGATGGCCTCGGTGGCGTAGGACATCTGGAAAGGAGTGGTCCAAGGATGCTCGACCGGGTCTCCCCATGCCGGGTGACCGGTCACGGTGAATGGGTGGGGAACGCAGTTGTCATTGAGCGTGTCATACACGGCCAACGAGTTAGGCGAACCAAGAGTTTCGATGGCGAAGGGCTTGTCCGACTGGAGAAGCTCGTCCACCAGCTCGATGGTCACGGTTGCGACGTAGCCGTCGTCCTTGACAATCAGCTCGATGGGAAGACCGTCGATGCCACCATGGGCCTCATTGATGTAGTCGTAGTAGATGCCCATGCCGACAGAGATGTTGCCGTAGGCGGCAAGGTTGCCGGAGGCAGCGGTGGTGTTGCCGATGAGAACGGCGCCGTCGAGGCCTTCGGTGTTGCTCCAGTCAGCGGGGCAGTCATTGAGATCGACCGCCATGCCGCCTGGGCCGATCAGGACGTTCTCGTCGTTGACGCCGTAGCCGTTGGCCACGATGTCATCGATGACCTTCTGACGGTTGATCTCCCACAGAGCTTCGAGCTCTTCGATGTTCTGAGGTTCGGCCATGGCCTCACCCTCGTCTTCATCTTCCATGGCGTCTTCGTCTTCCATGGCATCTTCTTCGTCGGCGCCGGCGACTGCAGCATCAGCTGCGTCTTCGTCGATACCGCCTGCGCCTTCGTCTTCAGCGCCGGCTTCTGTTTCGCCGTCGCCTTCTCCGTCGGACGCAGAGTCACTGCTGTCACCACATGCTGCGGCAACCATGCTTAGAGCAAACAACAGCGCCAGCAGACGCCGCCAAGTATGGCTCAAACTCATTTTCTTCCCCTTTTGGAAGTCCCGGTTGGACTACCAGTCGATGCGAAAGATAGATCGTTAGGGCTCTGACGACCACTTGTAGGCATTGCAAGTCTGTGACAAACCGAAAGACTGGACCACTATGAGCAGTCACCCCACTAGCAACTCCGCAGCGGTCGGTCAGCGATTTCCGGGGCTGAACGTCGTCAGCGAGCAGGCGAATCCCACTGTTGCGGCCATGCTTGAGCATCGCAGTTGCCGCCAGTTCAGCGGCGAGCCGCTCGACGATGATCTGCTGCAGTTGGTTCTGGCCGCTGCCTTCTCGTCACCTTCGAAGTCTGACTTCCAGCAGTGCTCGGTCATCGTCGTCGACGATCCCGGGAGACGGCAGGCCATCGTCGACCTGATTCCGTCGATGCCGTGGCTAGCTGAAGCATCCCGCTTTTTGTTGTTCTGCGCCGACAACCGGCGTCTCCGACAACTGACCGCCGGCCATGGCGTTGCCTTTGCCAATGACCACCTCGATTCGGTGCTCAACGCCTCGACCGACGCAGCCATCCATCTGTCCAGCTTCATCTGGGCGGCCGAGGCCGTCGGTCTCGGTACGTGCCCCATCAGCGTGGTTCGCAATCACATCGCCGAGGTCTCAGACATCGTCGAGCTTCCCGACCACGTCTTTCCGGTCGCCGGTCTCTGCGTTGGCTGGCCAACTCGGCTTCGTCCTCTATCGCCCCGACTGCCTCTCGACGTCACCGTTCACCGAAACCGCTACGACGACTCCGAAGCACGAGACCTGATCGCTGAGTACGACTCGCATCGGGGCCCCCTCGGGTCCGATCAGGGTCTGTGGTCGGAGGAGAAGGCTCGAATGTCGGGCCGAACCGAACGGGACCAGTTGGCAGCACACCTCGCCACCAAGGGCTTCGGGCTGGGCTAGTCAGCGCGGCTAGGGCTAGTCACCCTCCCGCGGCTGCAAGATCTCGGAGGTGTGTTGGCCAATCACTGGAGCAGCCGACAGCACCCCGTTGGGACCGGTGGTCGAAATCCATGGAACCCCGGCATGAGTCCGGCGGCCAACCTCTGGATGCTCAAGACGCTCGAAAAAGCCTCTGCTCTCCAGATGACTGTCGACCAGCAGATCCTGGGGGCTCATAGAAGAGAAGGCGGCAACGCCGTAAGCCTGAAGCTTGGCGGTGGCCTCGTGGTTGTTCTGGGCTCCGCACCACTGGCCAACCAACACATCAAGCTCGGCCTCGTTCCGCTTTCGGTCCGCTGCCGAGGAGAATCGAGGATCGGCGGCCAATTGAGGATCGATGACTTCAGCCAACCGCTTCCACGCGGCATCGTCGGGACAGGCGATGGAGATCCACTCGTCATCTCCGGCAGACCGATAGCAGTTATGGGGGGCCATGAGCGGATCGTGGTTCCCCATGCGGTCAGGAACCTCACCCGTCATCTGGTGGGTCATCCACCCCTCGACGGCATTCGACGCCGTGCTCTCCCAGAGCGAAACATCGATGAAGCATCCTTCGCCGGTGGTCTCTCGGGTTGAGAGGGCGGCGACAATGGCGAACGCCGCAGTGATACCGGCTCCGGGGTCGCCGACGGCGATCCCCAGTTCACGGGCTCCGCCGCCCTCGTACCCGGTGAGTGAGGTGAGTCCTGACAGAGGGCCGGTGGTGGGCCCGTAACCCATGTAGTCAGCAAGCGGACCATCGATGCCGTATCCGGAGATCGATGCCATGACCAAGCCGGGGTTCGTGCGGCGAAGCTTCTCGTATCCGAGGCCAAGGCGATCCATCACGCCGTTGGCGAAGTTCTCAACCACTACGTCGCAGTCTCGGGCCAGGTCGAGAATCAGTTGCAGGGCGGCTGGATCGGTGAGGTCTACATCGATGCTCTTCTTCCCCTGGTCCCACTGGTTGAAGTAGGCCGACGTGTTCAGGCTCGGTTCGACGTCGGGAGGGTGGATCGCAAGCCGTCGACCGAGACCGGGCCGTTGCGCCGATTCCACCTTGATGACCTCAGCGCCAAGAAACGCCAAGTGCATCGTGCAGTACGGGCCGGCCCATACCCAGGTGAAGTCGAGGACCTTCACGCCATCCAAGGGGCGAGACGGTTCCGTCTCGACTGAGCGCTGGGACGAGGGGCGAGGGGCGGAAAACGTTGGCGCCGCATTGGAGTTCAGGCACGGCGCTGGCCTGAGTGGCCCCCATGCATCGTCAGACCACTGAGCCGGTGCCCCAAGATGAGTCACGGCGCCTGCGGTGGGATGGTCGACATCGACCAAGAATCCCCGGGCCTGCAGGTGCTCCTGCTCAGCCAGGTCGGCTACCGAGAAGACCGGGGCAAAGCAGATCCGTTCCGCTTGCCCTCGATGCCAGAGATCCAGCATTTCTTGTTGGCCGATCCACTCTTGAAGGTAAATCCTCAGCAGATCCTCGTTCTCGAGGCGCAGCTCGAGGTTGTCGAAGAGGCCCATCTGAGTCCACTCCGGCGTGCCCATCATCGTCACCAGTCGCTCCCACTGGTCCTGTTCGACAGTCACCAGGAAGATCTGACCGTCGCTGGCATCGAAGATCCCCCACGGGTTAAGTAGGCGGGAGCCAAGTCGACCGGGGTTCTCGTCCATATAGCTGGCGGCAATCAACGCCGCCTCCAACATGCCGGCAGTGTGGGCCACCGAGCTGAAGTCGAGAAGATCGCCGACTCCAGTGCGTTCGGCTCGACGGTGGGCCGCCAACGCCACCATCGCACCGGCCATGCCGGCGTGGAAGTCAGCTTGATGACCGAAGACCTTCAGCGGAGGCTGGTCGACCTCGCTTGATGCTCCCGGACATTGATAGGCCCAGCCGCCAGCATGAGTAACCGTGAGCTCCTCGGCCACATAGTCAGCGTGCGGCCCGGTGCGCCCAAAAGGAGTGATCGAGCAGATCACCAACTCAGGCCGGGAGGTATGGAGCTCCTGTAGATCGACATGCCAATGCTGTAGCTGTAAGTCGGACAGGTTGTTGATAACGATGTCGGCATCAGCCAAGAGCGGAGCCAGTTGCTCGGCCCACGCTGTTGGGTCGGTGCCAAGCTGAAGCGACTGCTTGTTGGTGTTGAGCGCCAGAAACAGACCGCTGGCATCGGGATCGGGTTGGCCGCGGAATGGTCCCCGGTGACGGGCTCGATCCCCCTCGGGAGGTTCGACCTTGATGACGTCAGCGCCGAGGTCGGCAAGCAACTTGGCGGCGTAGGGCGCCGACACCATCTCACCAAGTTCAAGGACCCGTATGCCTGCGAGGCCTCCTGTCACTGTCCCGGTCACTTCGCCGTCTTCGGCATGCAGTCGAGTCTCACAGCGACGCCCTCGTGGCCGGGGACGGCCGGATAGCGGTCGAAGACCAGCGGATCATGACCGGGCACGATCAGCCGATCGTCGTCGGCCAACTCGCGCAAGCGGTCATAGCCGTCGACCATGGCTCCGACATCAACCACGATGGAGAACGGGCGGGTCTCTTGCATGTTCTCGTAGTAATGGGTTGAG
>CALHBU010000436.1 GCA_937930655.1 uncultured Acidimicrobiales bacterium
CCCGTTTGAGCTGCCGCCGCCTCGGAAGCCGTTTCCTGCGCTGCTGGTCCGGTAGTTGTTCACCCGCGTGCCCCACCGGTTGTTGAGAATAAGAATGCCCGAATGGCGGTTGTACGCCTTGTCGTTGTCGTCGTAGAGGACGACCGCGGTATCGGTTGAATCCGGACTCTTGGTCACCCAAATGGTGCCCGAGCTATAGAGAAGGAAGACATCGCCGCTTGCGTCGTCGGATCGTTCGTCTTCTTTCGCCGCAGCCGAGATGGCGTCGGCTACGGCGGCCGTCGTGCCGGTGGCGGCCCAGACACCATCGCTATCGACGCTGTTGACCCCGAGCGTGGCCGGTGAAGACGGACCGGTGATGACATCGACCTTGCCGATGGTGGCCCGAAGATCGGGGCCACCGCTCCCGCACGCGGTGGCGAGCAGCGCACAGGCGACGAGGGCCCAGAGGAACCGGATCGGTCGAGATGTTCGAGACCTCATGATCGTGCTTTCTTCTCGAGGCGGGTGGTGGTGGTCACCACGTGGGAGTCAGATGTCGGTGAGCCGGGGTACAGATGCCACGACCGCCAGGACGGCGACTCAGCGTTGTCATCGACCCAGAGCGCGGTGAGAGCCATGGGGTGTCCGGGGAACCGGGCCACGAGCGCTGTTGGTTGAGCCGAGACACTGTCGACCTCTGCGGCCGCAGCGACGACTGCGGCGTCGCCAATCCGAAGCTCAGAGCTGAAGTCGACCGACCAGTTGGAGGTATCCCATTGGTGGTGGGCGGGAAGCGGTCCGTCGACCAGGCCAACGCCACCGCCCCCACAGGCCACGGTTTCATTGACGTCATCGGCCGCAGTGAGGCCGGCGACAATCACTCGATGGGACGCCGAGAGAATATCGATCCGTAGCTCGGCCCCCGGAAGGCTCAACCGACGGCTGACGACGGCGACGTGTGCCGTGGGCCCACAGCACAAACGTAAGAGATGCCCGCTGGTGTCGAGGGGTTCGATATCGAGCACGGCGACGGCGTCGTGAGGGCCGACAGGCGGAGAGGGAAGCTGGCGGTTGACCGGAATGATGCCCTCCAAGCGATGATGAGACGTCAGCGCCGACCCGGGCGAGGCCGACGGAATGCTACGTGTGGTCACCGTAGTCGCCGACTCGGCCCCGGTTGAGCATTACGGTCAGCCTGACGTTCTGGTCGACCACGATCGAGACACAGGCAGACACGACGGCGGAGCTGGCTCCACCAGCTCGACGTCCTGAGGACAGGAGTTACCCATGTTTGGTCGGTTCAACAAAGACAAGACCCAAGGGCTGGAATCGCTAGCCAACGCTCCCGTTGGGGCGCCGGTCGTCGTGGAGAACATCCGAGGAGTCGTCCGAGGAAGCCTGGTCATGCAGGAAGCAGGAGACATCTGGATCGAACACCAGATCGAGAACCAGGAAGGGCGGAGGTTCTGGGTGTCGATTGAGAATTTCGACCGGACCGAAGCCACGTTGTGGGAAGACATCGAGGTGTTCGACATCCAGGGTGGTCCGAGCGACAACCGAGTGACGTACAAGGGCCAGTCGTTCAAGCGGGAGGAGGCGGGGAGTGCAGCGTTTACTGCCAAGGGCGATGTCGACATGTTCGAGTCGGGGAGTGTTGACTACGTCGACTTTTCCAGTGAGTCCGGTGATCGACTTGGGTTTGAACGATTCGGTGCCGAGGGGGCCCATCGCCGGTCTCGGGCCATTACCGGTAACTGCCCAAATTGTGGCGCTCCCATCAGCGTCGACACCATGGGTCGCTGCACCAGCTGTAGTTCAGAGGTCATGGCCGATCATGGTTGGTGGGGATCGTGGGAGGTCGCGTATGGAAGGAACGTCACAGACTCTGCCCGCCTTCAGTAGCTCGGCTGGACTTTGACTCGGCCGAGCGACAAGCTCGGCCCATGACTGACCTGACCATTCGGGGCAAGGTCGCCGTCGCCGGTGTCGGCGAAAGCGTCTATTACAAGCGGGCGCAATCACCCGAGCCCGAGTTCAAACTGGTGTTGAGAGCCATCCTGGCGGCCTGCGAAGACGCCGGCATCGACCCTTCTCGCATCGACGGCTTCTGCTCCTACAGCAACGACCGCAACCTGCCGGCTCGCTTGGCCAATGCTCTGGGCCTGCCCGAGCTCCGGTTCTCCAACATGCAGTGGGGTTCCGGAGGGGGAGGGGCGGCCGCAGCCATCGGCAACGCTTCCGCCGCCATCGTGTCTGGTTCGGCCGAGTGCGTTGTGGCGTTCCGTGGTTTGGCCCAAGGCCAGTTCGGTCGGTTCGGAGCTGGCCCCAAGCGGGCAACCATCAGCGGCCAGGGTGCCTACACCGTTCCGTACGGTGTCATGTCACCAGCACAGACCTATGCCATGCGCAGCACCCGGCTGTTTCACGATCACGGTGTCGACCCGTCAACCCTCAAAGCGGTTTCTTTGGCGGCTTACCACCATGCTCAGAGCAACCCCCGGGCCGTCATGCAGGGTCGACCTCTGACCTCGGAGGGTTATGACGAGTCTCGCTGGATCGTCGAACCATTCAGGCTGTACGACGTGTGTCTCGAAAACGATGGTGCGGCGGCCGTGATCGTGATGGCGGCCGATGCGGCAAAGGACGTCACCGATACCCCGGTGTACCCGCTTGCCATCCAGCAGGGTGGTGGCCATCGGTCGGGAGCCAGCGTGCACAATCAGACCGACTACACCACGTCGAGCTTCAAGACGGTCGTCCCTCACCTCTACCGTCAAGCCGAAGTTGGGCCGGAGGATGTCGACGTGGTTCAGTCCTACGAGAACTTCACCGGTGGCGTGGTGATGAGCCTGATCGAGCACGGCTTGTGCTCCTACGAGAACGCCAATGAGATGTTGACCTTCGAGAATCTGATCGCTCCCACCGGCTCCATGCCCCTCAATACCAGTGGTGGCAACTTGGCCGAGTGCTACATGCACGGTCTTGGTCTCCAGATCGAGGCCATCCGACAAATTCGCGGCGATTCATCGAATCCGGTGGAAGGGGCCAACGTGTCCCTGGCTAACGCTGGCCCGATGGTCGAAGTTGTTAGTACTGCGATCTTCGGCTCAGAGGAGGCACTTGGATGAGCGGCTATCTCAACCCCGGTCTTCCTGCCCCCGTCGCCGCCCGCGACGGACTCGACACCGCCTACTGGGAAGGCACGCGTCGTCACGAGCTATGGGTTCAGAAGTGCGATGACTGCGGCACCCATCAATGGGGCCCGGAATGGATGTGTCACAACTGTCGATCGTTCGAGGTCGGCTGGGCTCAAGTAGCGGCCGAAGGCGTGATCTACAGCTGGGAACGGCCGCATCATCCGGTCCATCCAGCCTTGGCCGGTCAGGGCCCGTACCTCGTCGTGCTGGTTGAATTGCCCCATGCCGACAACCTTCGGATGGTTGGCAACCTCCTGGGCGATCCACTGCAGGAGGTCCAGATCGGCGCAGCCGTCGAGGTTGTGTACGAGGACCACCCAGCCGACCCCGACAGAGGAATCAGCGAGCCATACACCCTCGTGCAGTGGCAGGTGGTCTGACCCTCCCCGGGGTTAGCTAGGGGGAAACCCCCGACGATCATCGACAACAGATCTCCTAGGTTCACTTTGGGAGGTCGAAATGCACACTTTTGGGACACGAGTTCTCGGCCGGCTGCCGGTGGGGCGTACCCACCGGTTCAAGCGTCGGAATCATCGAGCAATGGGCCTGTTGGCCATCGGGGTGCTGCTGGTGATAACCGGCGTTGGCGTTCGAGCCCTCTCCGGGGATCGGTCGGAACCGGGGGTTGAAGTGAGTCTTGTCAGGGCTGATGAGATCGGGCCATCGCCGTTCTCGGTTGGTCCAGCGATGCCACGGCCAAACGTGCCCTCCGTCGGGGCGGCCGGAGATTTCTCGCTTGATGTGCTGAGCGGCGACACCGAAGGTCTCTATGCTGCACCATCCGACGCCAAGATCTGCGCACAGAGCCATCTGGCGACTGAATTGCGGGGCGAGAACAAGGCAGCAGCCTGGGCTCACACGCTGCAACTCGATCCTGAGGAAGCCAGTGGTTACGTGGCGACGCTCACCCCGGTCCAGCTGCTGGTCGATGTCCGGGTCACCGACCATCGTCTTGTCTCGGGCCGACTCCAGGCCAGGCAGGCCGTGCTTCAGGCTGGGACTGCCGTTCTCATTGATGAGGTCGGCGTGCCGCGTGTGCGATGCCTCAGCGGCTCACCACTGATTGGACCGATTGTCGGTGACGAACTGGTTCTGGTCGGAACTCCGTGGGATCGCTTCTCGCAGGACAGGTTGTATCGAGTCGTTCCCGGTGCCGCCCAAGGCCACTTTGTGATTGTTCATCTCCCATCGGGCGACCTCGTTCAGCGGCCGGCCGGTACCGATGGCTCCGACGACCGAGCAGTGGAACCGATTGTAGACGAAGCACCCGAACCCGAGGTGGCGGCGCCACCGCCGGTCACCACCCTGGACCTTGACGAAGGAGAGGTGGCCGGACCACAGCCGGCCCCCGATGCGGCACCCCCTCGGAACGAGCCGACCCGGCGGCCAGGACAGTCGCCTCGCCCTGAGGAACAGGCCCGACCGAACCCGCCGTCTTCTACCCCTGGATCCCAGCCTGTTCCCCTACCGGACCCTGAGCCGCAGCCCGAGCCCCAATTGGAGCCGGAACCTCAACCGGAGCCCGAACCGGAGCCCGAACCTGAGCCCGAGCCCGAGCCCGAACCTGAGCCCGAGCCGGAGCCGGAGCCGGAGCCCGAGCCGGCAGCGATAGCCACGGTGCCCTCGGTCGTCGGACTTGCAGTCGGCGACGCAGTGGCTGCGCTCCAGGCGGCCGGGTTGTCCGCCTCAGTCGTCCAACCGGTGGACGGTTGCACCGTCGTCGCCGGTCAGTCTCTGCCCGCGGGATTCGAGACAGTTCCGGGAACCACCATCACCATCTTCGCCGGTTGCTGACCTACGACGTGGGACGAGGCTCGCGAGGCAGACCAAGAACTCTCTCGCCGATGATGTTGCGGAGGATGAGGGTGGTGCCACCCATCAAGGTGTAGGCCGGGGCGTAACAAATGTTCCTGCTCACCCGATTCCACAGCATCGACTCCGGGCCGAGGACATCACCGCAGAGTTCGGCCACCTCTACCTCGAACTCTGTCGCCAGCGTCTTAGTGATCGATGACCAACCGGGAGGGGCCTGGCCAACAACTTCTTTGAGCACCATCAGTCGGCCGAGGGTGTAGATGGTCTCGGCCTTGGCAAACCGCTGCCTGAGCAGTGGGTTGGTTATGGGGCCCGCCTCGTCGCGGATGAGATCGTAGAGGGCCCGGTTGGACACCAGTCGGTCGATGCCGCCCCGCTCATGCTCCATCTGTCTCATGACCTGGCCGAAGCTCTCGTTGAGCCCACCGACCAGATTCTCGACCGGGACCTCGACGTTTTCGAAGAAGACCTCACAAAAGTGCTTGTTGCCGGTGAGATCGGTGACCGGCTTTACTTCGATCCCCGGCGAATCCATGGCTACCACGAACTCCGACAAGCCTTTGTGGGGTGGTGCGTCGGGGTCGGTACGAGCGATCAGATAAATGAAGTCGGCATCGGCTGCGCCGCTGGTCCAAATCTTCTGACCGTTGACTATCCAGCGATCGCCGTCACGTTCAGCCTTCGTCCTGACCGATGCAACGTCGCTGC
The DNA here is from genome assembly GCA_937930655.1 of uncultured Acidimicrobiales bacterium. Lineage (GTDB taxonomy): Bacteria > Actinomycetota > Acidimicrobiia > Acidimicrobiales > SZUA-35 > JAHECQ01. Next base: position 5,703 of record CALHBU010000436.1, read on the forward strand.
CGGCATCGGGCTCGGACATGCCGATGGACCACTGGTCGGTCCCGTTGACAATGCCGGGTAGGTAACGCTGCCGTTGCTCGTCGCTCCCGAACTGCAACATCGTCGGGCCGATCTGACGGTCGGCAAACCACGATGAGGCAATCGGTGCGCCGGTCGAGATCAGTGCTTCGACCACGACAAACCGCTCGAGCGGTGTCTTGTCCCCACCGCCATGCTCGGCCGGCCAGGTCATACCGAGCCAACCTCGCTCGGCCAGCTCCCGAGAGAACTCCCGATCGTTGCCGATCAGCCAGGAATCCTCCGGCATCTCGACTTTGGAGGCCGCTCGCCGTCCTACCTCCCTGGCTTCGTCGCCGAGTGCGACGAGCTCAGGGCTGAGGGTGAATTCCATGGAATACGAGGATCAGCGATTGGCCATCGGTACATAGGCCCGCTCGCCGACGCCGGTGTAGAGCTGGCGAGGACGACTGAGCTTGGCGTTCTGCTCTAGCGACTCCTGCCAGTGGGCCAGCCAGCCCGGCATGCGGCCGATGGTGAACAGCACGGTAAACATGTCCATGGGGAAGTCCATGGCTTGATAGATGAGCCCGGTGTAGAAGTCGACGTTCGGGTAAAGGTTGCGGCTCTTGAAGTAGTCGTCCTTGAGAGCAATTTCTTCGAGCTTGAGCGCAGTGTCGAGCAGCGGATTCTTGCCGGTGACATCGAAGACCCGGTCGGCGTGGGACTTCACGATGGCGGCCCGAGGGTCGTAGGCCTTGTAGACCCGGTGACCGAAGCCCCAGAGCAGGTTGTCGCCAGCCTTGACCGACTCGACATACGACTCGACGTTGTCGATGCTGCCGATGTCGCGGAGCATGTTGATGACGGCCTCGTTGGCGCCACCGTGACGTGGACCGTAGAGCGCACCGGTGGCGGCCGCCGCGGCGGAGAATGGATCGGCGTGAGCCGAGCCAACCACC
>CALHBU010000437.1 GCA_937930655.1 uncultured Acidimicrobiales bacterium
CTCTTCCCGATGTCCGAAAGCTCGAGCCCTACCGCTACACCCTGGCCCTACTTGGCGTGATCCTCCTGCTTCTGCCCCTGATCCCGAAACTGGGGGTCAATATCAACGGCGCCAGGATCTGGTTGCGGATCGGACCGTTTAGCATCCAACCGGGCGAGTTCGCCAAGGTGGTGTTGGCCGCGTTCCTGGCCGGCTACTTGGTCGATAAACGAGAGCTGCTCACCACCAGCACGCGGCGCCTCGGCCCGATCAATCTGCCCGACGTCAAGCATCTCGGCCCGCTGCTCCTGGCGTGGGGTGTGGCCTTGATCGTGATGGTGGCCGAACGAGACCTCGGCTCGTCGCTGCTGTTCTTCACCCTGTTCGTCGTCATGCTCTACATGGCCACCGGCAGGACCGCCTACGTCCTCACCGGCATGACCATGTTCAGCCTTGGCGCCTACGTGTCGTTCCAACGCTTCTCTCACGTGCAACGGCGAGTCGACAGCTGGCTCGACCCGTTCGCCGACCCCAAGGACAGCGGCTTTCAGATCGTCGAAGCATCCTTCGCCCTGGCCGACGGTGGCATCACGGGAACCGGCCTGGGTCTCGGCACACCGGGCAAGATCCCGTTCGCCGCCACCGACATGATCTTCGCCGCCATAGGCGAGGAACTGGGCCTGCTGGGAGCCACCGCGGTGCTGGCCACCTTCGTTCTGTTCGTTGCCGCTGGATTCCGGGTGGCGGCCCAGGCTGCCAGCTCGTTCGAGCTCCTCTTGGCCGCCGGGCTCACCGCCCTTCTGGGGTTTCAGGCCTTTGTGATTATCGGAGGCATTTTGAGAGTCATGCCGCTGACCGGCGTGACCCTTCCCTTCGTGTCGTACGGCGGATCGTCCCTCATTTCCAACTACATCATTCTGGCCATCCTGGTCCGCATCTCGGACCGCTCGGCCCAGCATCGAAGCGCCGAGCGCATGCGAGCCACCCAGGCTGCGGCCGGGGTCGAAACATCATGAGCACCCGACCGCTCCGTCATGTCGTTCTGGTTCTCCTTGGGTGCTTCTTTCTGCTCTTCGTCCAGCTCAACCGAATCCAGGTCATCGACGCCGAGGAACTCCGCCAGCACCCGGCCAATACCCGCACCGTGCAGCGGGACTTCAACCGAGACCGGGGCCCAATCGTCACCGCCGACGGAACCGTGGTGGCTCGTTCCGAAGACAGCGATGGAGCCTTCGAGCGCCAGCGGATCTATCCCGAGGGTGATCTTTACGCCCACTCCGCCGGGTTCCTCTCCTTCAACTTGGGGGCGGCCGGAATCGAACGGATCTACAACGATGACCTGGTCGGCCGTCGGCCAGAACTTCAGTTCGGCGGCCTCACCGACGTTTTGCGAGAAGGGGAACCAACCGGTGAGGTGGTCCTGACTCTCCGTCACGATCTCCAGACCGTGGCCAAAGACGCTCTGGGATCGGTGGATGGCTCGGTGGTGGCCCTCGATCCTCGAACCGGTCAGATCCTGGCACTCTGGAGCTATCCCAGCTACGACCCCAATCTGCTGGCCAGTCACGACGGGCGTTCGGTCAACGAGTCCTATACCGAGCTCGACGGGGCCACCGGTAACCCGCTCCGGGCCGCCTCGTACCGAGACATCTTCTTTCCCGGATCGACCTTCAAGGTCATCACTGCGGCCGCCGGACTGAGTACCGGGGTGGCGACGCTCACGTCGCCCGTCTTCGTCCCGTCGGCCGAGTACGTGCCGCCACTCACCACCAGGCCGCTCACCAACTTCGGTGGCTCCACCTGTGGCGGAGACATCCTGGAAATGATGCGAGTGTCGTGTAACACCGGGTTTGCCGAACTGGGCGCCGGACTGCTCGGGCCCCAACGGCTCATCGACCAGGCTCAAGCCTTTGGGTTCAACACCGTCCCCCCGATCGATCTCCCTGGCGCCGAGGCCAGTCGTTTCCCGACCGACTTCGGCGAGGAACTCCGACCTCCCTCATTTGAACTTCCGGCCGGAGTGTTCGAGCAGTCCCCAGCCTTGGCCCAGGCATCCATCGGGCAGAACGACGTCGCCGCTACGCCGTTGCAGATGGCGCTGGTGGCGGCCGCAGTGGCCAACGATGGGGTGGTGATGGAGCCCCGGGTGGTGTCGGAGATCCGCAATCTCAAAGGAGACAGGGTCCGGTCGGTGGACACCGAGGTGTGGCTTCGGCCGTTCAGTCCGGTGGTGGCTACCGATCTCCGGACCGCCATGATCAACGTTGTCGAGAACGGCACGGCCCGCCAGGTGCAGATGGATGGAGTCGACGTCGGGGCCAAGACCGGTACCGCCCAGCTCGGCATCGACCCTCCGCAATCCCATGCCTGGATGATTGCGTTCGCCGGACCCCCCGGGGGGCCGTCAGAGATAGCGGTGGCGGTGCTGGTCGAGGCCAACCCGGGAGCCGCTGACCAGACCGGTGGTCGGGTAGCTGGCCCCATCGTGGCGGCTGTTCTGGATCAGTACTTCGGTGGCTAGGGGCCTTTGTATGGGTGACTCTTCTTAGGTGAAAGGGGCACTGAGCGCGAAGAATCGCTCACCGGTCACTAACCTTTGCCTGCTGTGTCTGATGCCACGTCGCCCCGGCCCGTCCTGAACGGCCGATATGAACTACACCGCCGCCTCGCCCGCGGTGGAATGGCCGACGTCTTTTTGGCTCATGATCAGCTCCTTGACCGGCCAGTGGCCGTCAAAGTGCTGTTTCCACAGTTTGCGGCCGAACCGACTTTTGTCGAACGATTTCGGCGGGAGGCCCAGGCCGCGGCCAACCTGAACCATCCCAGCATCGTGGCCGTTTACGACTGGGGCGAGCATGACTCGACCTATTTCATCGTCATGGAATACGTCGAGGGCCGAAGCCTGGCCGAGATCATTCAGGCCGAAGGAACCCTTCATCCCGACCGAGCGGCCGAGATCGCCACCGATGTGGCCGCCGCCCTCGGGTTCGCCCATCGCAACGGCGTGGTCCACCGCGACGTCAAGGGCGGCAACATTCTGGTGACACCCACCGGCCAGGTGAAGGTGACCGACTTCGGTATCGCCCGAGCCTTTGGCGCCGGAGACGAACTGACCCAGACCGGCTCGGTTATGGGAACGGCCACCTACTTCTCGCCGGAGCAGGCCCAGGGCAAGACCGTCGACCCTCGCTCCGACCTCTACTCGCTCGGTGTTGTTCTCTTCGAGATGGTTACCGGCCGCCCACCCTTTGTCGGCGAGAGCCCAGTAGCCATCGCCTACAAACACGTGCAAGAGGCCCCGCCTCGTCCCACGTCGCTCAACCCAGCCCTACCCAAGAAGCTGGAAACGGTCATCGCCCACCTGCTGGCCAAGAATCCCGATCAGCGGTATCCCTCGGCCGAAGAGGTCAGAGCCGACCTCCGAAGGTTTAGAGAGAACCAGCCGCTGTTCGGTCTCGGCGATGCTGCCACCGGTCCGGTGACCGCTGAGGTCAGCAAGGTCGACGTCGATGATGCTGACTCGAACCAGTCCGGCTCTGCTGCTACTACCGGCGCAGGAGTGGCGGCGGGCGCAGCCGGTGGGGGCAATCCAGTCATCGAGCCAGAGGCCTCTGATGGCAACCGAGCCGTCATCGACTCCACCCGAGCGCTGCCGGCAACCCAGGCCGCCGAGGCCGACTTCCTCGAAGAGGAGTACTACGAGCCGCCCCGACGCAGCGGCATGTTCTTTGTCGCCCTCACCGTGCTGGTCATCGCTCTGGTTGGTCTGTTGGTGTACATCGCCAACGTCCTCAGCGGCGACGATGGCGAACTCGCCGCCCAGCTGACCACGGCCCCGGTGCCGTCGGTGATCGGCGAGACCCAGGAGACGGCCGAACGACTACTCACCGAGGCTCTGTTCAAGCCCAGTGCCGTGTTCGAAGTCAACGAAGAGGTCGAACCCGGCATCGTCTTCGATCAGGATCCGGCCAAGGCCACCGATGCTGCCGAGGGTTCGATCGTCATCATCAAGGTCAGTCAAGCGGCCTCGACGGTTGATCTTCCCGATGTCACCGGACGCACCGAGGAGGAGGCAACCAGCCTGCTGAGCAGCCTCGGACTCCGGGTCGATCGAGTGGTTGAATCCAACGATGACGTGCCAGAGGGCGAAGTCATCTCGATGTCGCCACAGCCGAATCAGGCCGTCAACCCCGACACGCTGGTCACCCTCACCATTTCGACCGGGCCGGCACAGGTCGAGGTTCCCGAGCTGGCCGGGCTGACTGTGCAGGAAGCCAGCAACCTTCTGGGGCAGCGCAAGCTCCCGAATCCTCAGATCGTCCTCGAGCCTTCCTCCGAAGTTGATAAGGGTCTGGTCATCCGGAGCGACCCGGAGGCTGGCACCGCGGTGTCGATCGACCGGGAAGTGACCCTCTTTGTGTCCGATGGGCCGGAGACGGCGCTGGTACCACCGGTTGTTGGCCTCACCCAGGCGGCGGCCGAGCAGGCCATTTCCAACAAGGGATTCAACCCGATCATCGAGTTCATTGACGTCGCGGCCGGTTCCAACGACGACGGCAAGGTGATGTCTCAGGATCCGGCAGCCAACGTGAAACTGGAAATCGGCTCCGATGTGACCATCAGGGTTGGCCGAGAGGTCGACGCGGTCACAACGGAGACCACGAGCTCGAGCAGCAGCAGCACTGATTCCGGTTCGTCGTCATCGACGAGCTCCAGCAGCAGCACCACGACGACCACCTCGGCGGCCAACCTCGGTCGCCACTGGCTCCCGTTCGAATGAGGCAGTCCAGCTGATTCAGCTGGCTCGGGCCAGGAAGTTGGTGAGCAGATCATGCCCGCCGACGGACAGCACCGACTCCGGGTGGAATTGCACACCCTCCACGTCGAACTCCCGATGACGGAGGCCCATGACTAGCCCGTCCCGGGTCTCGGCCGTGATCTCCAACTCGTCAGGGAGTGACTCGCGGTCGACGATCAGGGAGTGGTAGCGGGTGGCCTCGAGCGGGGTTGGCAACCCGGAAAAGACCCCCGCGCCCTCGTGTTGCATGACCGACGTCTTGCCGTGCATGAGTTCGGGAGCCCTCACCACCTGGCCGCCGTAGTGCTGGCCGATGCTCTGGTGTCCGAGGCAGACGCCGAGGATGGGGAGACTGCCGCCGAAATGGCCGATCGCTTCCAGCGACACACCGGCCGAGTCCGGCGTGCCCGGTCCGGGCGAGATGAGGATGGCATCGGGTTCGAGTGCCTCGAGCTCGGCAACCGTCTTGGCGTTGTTGCGGACGACGATTGGTTCGGCTCCAAGCTCGCCCAGATACTGAACGAGGATGTAGACGAACGAGTCGAAGTTGTCGATGACCACTACGCGACTGGCTGACATTGGGGCGAGGCTACCTCGGGCCCCGTCCGTCGTCGTCGGCTTTCTTCGCTAACCTGTCGCTGTGGCACGTCACGACGACAGCAAGAGCCGGGTTACTCCCAAGGGAACGACCTCCACCGCGCCCGCTGGGTCGACGAAGTCGGGAACTTCGGCGTCGAGTCCTTCTAGCGAGGCGCCAGCCGATCGCACGCCGGTCAAAATCTCCGGACCTTCGCCCCTGTGGGTTCCGGTCTTGATGTTTGGACTGCTCGGGATCGGTGTCCTCGTCATCTTGCTCAACTACGTCGCCCCCATCCCCGGAGCGCCCTCCAACTGGTATCTCCTCGGCGGTCTGGCCGCAGTGCTGGCTGGCATCATCGCCGCTACCCAGTACCGCTAGCTTTCTGGCCACTCAACGCCACTGACGGCCCAGCCGAAGATTGCGATCGGGTTACAGAGCACAATGTTGTCCACAGTTCTGTGGACAACTGTGGATGTTCTCAGAGGTCCTCAAGCGCAGTCGTGAGTTCCATTTCGTCCGCACAGTGCCTTGGTGCCTGTGGAACTTGATCGTTGGCCAGCGTCATTCGCAGCTCTGATCCACAAATGGAGCAGCGATAGGTCAGTTTGACCCGTCGCAGTTCGCCCGGAGGCGGCGGTTCGGGTACTGGTCGGGCGAACGAACCAATGATGCCCAAACCCACTCGGAGGACGCCATAGGCGGCCAGTACGGCAACGATGACTCGCATCGGGTGGAAGCCGACGAGCATCAGGATGATGGCGGCGACAACCGACACCACCCGCATGACGGTGCGGCGCCGGTCTTGGATTGCCAGGTCGCGACTCCGAGCCGCCGATTCGATGATGTCGTCATCGTTGTCGATGGACTCGGGAAAGTCTGTCGTCGGCTCGAAGTCGCTCATTGGCTGCCTACGTCCTGCTAGAGGGCTCTACTCGCGGGTGCTACTCGACCCGTTCGATGATGGTGGCGTTGGCCATACCGCCACCTTCGCACATGGTTTGCATGCCGTACCGGCCACCGGTGCGCTCAAGCTCGTTGAGCATGGTGGTCATGAGACGGGCACCCGAACAACCGAGCGGGTGCCCGAGAGCAATGGCGCCGCCATTGGGGTTCACCCGTTCCATGTCGGGGTGATGCTCCTTTTCCCAGGCCAATACGACCGAGGCGAAGGCTTCGTTGACCTCAAAGACGTCGATGTCGTCGACGCCGAGACCCGACTTCTCGAACACCTTGGTGGTGGCCGGGATCGGCCCGGTGAGCATGGTGACGGGGTCGACTCCGGCCAGCGCAAAGCTGTGGAAACGGGCCCGTGGCTTGAGGCCGAGCTCCTTGGCCTTGCTGGCGCTCATGATGAGCACAGCAGCCGCTCCGTCGGTGATCTGCGAGCTGTTGCCAGCGGTGACTTTGCCATCGGGAATGAAGGCGGGCTTGAGTCCGGCCAGGATCTCGGTGCTGGTATCGCGAATACCGCCGTCGGTGGTGACCATGTTGCCGGTCTCGACCACCTTGTTGTTCTCGCGGTCGAGAATTTTCTCGGCTACCGGAATGATCTCGTTGTCGTATCGACCTTCGTCACGGGCCCGAGCAGCACGCTGCTGGCTCGACACGGCGTAGGCGTCGAGGTCTTCCCGGGAGACGCCCCACTTGTCGGCGATCATCTCGGCGCCGATTCCCTGAGGAACCAGACCACCAACGTCGGCATACCGCTCGTTCATGGCGTCGGTGAAGGGGAAACCCATGTCCTTGGGGGTGACGGTGGCACCCATGGGAACGAGGCTCATGACCTCGACCCCGGCCGCCACCACGACGTCGTAGGCACCGGCCATGACACCCTGAGCTGCGAAG
>CALHBU010000438.1 GCA_937930655.1 uncultured Acidimicrobiales bacterium
CCGGCAATAGATGACACGGTGATGACCCGACCGGCGCCCCGGGCCTTCATACCCTGCAAGACCGCTTGGGTGATTTGCATGGTCCCGAAGACGTTCACCTCGAACACCTGGCGAACCAGATCCATCGGAACATCGGCCACCGGCCCGAGCTGGCCTCGGCCCGCGTTGTTGAGTAGGACATCGATCTCGAGGTCATGTACCTTCGCCACGTCGGCTGGGTCGGTGATGTCGAGGGTCATGGCGGTGATGCCATCGACTGCGCCCAGGTCGCTCGTCTCCTGGTCGCTGATGGTGCCACCGATGACCTGGTGCCCCTGAGAGGCAAGCTCCACCGCTGCGCCTTTGCCAAAGCCCGATCCGGCGCCCGTTATCAGAATGGTTTTTGGTGCTTCGCTGGCTGTGTTCATGATGGCCGGACCCTACCTGACCGGTCGGTAGCCTCAAGGGTGATGAGCGCTCCTACCGAACTGGCCAAGACGTATGTGCCAGCCGATGCTGAACCCGACGTCACCTCCCGTTGGCTCGCGGCCAACGCCTTCCACGTCGAGCCGGCCGAAGTAGTCGACGGCCAGGTGGCCGATGATGGCCGGGCTGCCTACTCCATCGTGATCCCGCCCCCCAACGTCACGGCCGCCCTGCATCTCGGTCATGCCCTCAACAACACCCTGCAGGACGTGCTCACCCGCTATCACCGCATGAAGGGCGACCGGACTCTGTGGATGCCAGGCACCGACCATGCCGGTATTGCCACCCAGACCGTTGTCGAGAAGCGGCTTCTGTCCGATGGCATCAAGCGGCTTGACATGGGACGAGACGCCTTCATCTCCAAGACTCAGGAGTGGAAGGACGAGTACGAGGCGGTCATTCTCGATCAGCTCCAGACCATGGGTGCATCGTGCGATTGGGACCGCACCCGGTTCACCATGGACGACATGTGCGCCACCGCGGTGCGCCACGCCTTCTTCGAATTGTTCAAAGACGGGCTGATCTACCGGGGTAAGCGACTGGTCAACTGGGACCCTGTCACCCGCACCGCCCTGTCCGACGACGAAGTCGAGATGGAAGAGGTCGAGGGCCACATGTGGTACCTCACCTACCCGTTGGCCGATGGTTCGGGCAGCGTCACGGTTGCCACCACCAGGCCCGAAACCATGTTGGGAGATACTGCGGTTGCCGTGAACCCCGAGGATCCCTTGGCCGCCGCCGTTCGGGGAAAAGAGATTGTCCTCCCTATTGTCGGTCGCACCATTCCCATCGTCGAGGACGACTACGTGGTCATGGCCGACCCCGACGGCGACGCCAAGGCCCAGTACGCCAGCGGCTTCCTCAAGGTCACGCCGGCCCACGACCCCAACGACTGGGACATCGGCCTTCGCCACGATCTCGATGTCATCAACATCATGGGTCCCGACGGCTCCATCTCCGATCAGCACGGTTGGGAAGACATCAGCGACGAGGCCAGGGCCTTCGTTGGCCTCAGTCGAGAAGATGCCAGGACCGCGGTGGTCGATTGGTTCGAGGCCAATGGCCTGCTGGCCGAGGTGCGGGACTACACCCACTCGGTCGGCCACAGCTATCGCAGCCACGTGCCGATCGAGCCATGGCTCAGCGACCAGTGGTATGTGGCGGTCACCGACGACAAGCTCCGCGGCTCGGCCCTGCGAGCCCAGGACCCGACCCAGACACCCGACCTGCCCGATGGTGTGAGTCCCCGGGCCGACTCCACCGGCGACGGTGGTCTCCGATTCCACCCCGATCGCTACGCCCGCACCTACTACGCCTGGCACGACAACATCCGTGACTGGTGCATTTCCCGCCAGCTGTGGTGGGGTCACCAGATTCCGGTGTGGACCCAACTGGTCAGCGTCGCCGATGCATCTCCCGAGGTCTCCGCGGCCCTGGAAGGTGCCGAGCTCGATGTGGCCAGTCAGGTAACCAGCTCCTGGACTTCGGCTGGCGCCGCCCATCTGGCCCGGCTGGTCACGCCAACCGAGATCGAGGAGGCGGTGTGCGTTCCGCCACAGTCGACCCTGTCCAGGCTCGATCGGGCCGATGCTGCACTAGATGAGCCAGGACTGGTCGCCGCCTTGGAGGCCGCCGGCTATGTCCGCGACCCCGACGTCCTCGACACCTGGTTTTCCTCCGGACTCTGGCCGCTCTCGACCATGGGCTGGCCCTGGGCCGAGGACTTCGACGGTGCCGCCGGGCTGCTGGAGACGTTCAACCCGACCTCGTTGCTCACAACGGCCCGGGAGATCATCACCCTGTGGGTGAGCCGGATGGTCATGTTCAACCGCTACTTCCGCGGCGGTGATTTGCCATTCCAGGACGTCTTCATTCACGCCATGATCCAGGACGGCCATGGTCAGAAGATGTCGAAGAGCCTGGGTAACGGCGTTGATCCTCGCGACATCATCCACTCCCATGGTGCCGATGCCATGCGGTTCAGCCTGGTGCAAATGACAACCGACACCCAGGACCTGCGCATGCCGGTCGACATGATTTGTCCTCACACCGGCGAGACCTTCACGCCGACGTTCGTGAAGACTCCGGCCGGTCACGACGTGGCAGCAGCCATCCAGGACTCACCCGGTGGCGATGGTCGACAGATGGTCAGCCCGTTCGGGGCTGCCAGCGGGGAGGTAGCACCGAACGACGAGATGCCGCTGGCCCGCAATACGTCGACCAAGTTCGACATAGGACGGAACTTCGCCAACAAGGTCTGGAACGCCAGCCGTTTCGCCCTCGGGTCGTTAGAGGACGATCACAGCGGCCGTCCGCCCGTCGACCTCACCTCGGCTCGGTTTATCGACCGTTGGATCGTCGCCAGGCTGGCCGAGACCATCGCGTCGCTTGAACAGGCGGTCGACGGCTATCACTTCAACACCTACGCCGACACGCTTTATCACTTCGTGTGGGACGACTTTTGCGACAACTACCTGGAGGCCATCAAGCCGACTATCCGGGACGATGCAGACCAGCAGGTTGTTCTCGGGGCGGTCCTCGACGCCGTGCTTCGCCTCATGCATCCGGTGTGCCCCTTTGTCACCGAGGCGCTGTGGCCCAACGTCAGCGCAGCTCGATCGGGTTCGATCGCCGGTCTCGAGCTCCCGCCATCGGATCTCTTGGCGCTGGCCGCCTGGCCGGTCCTCGATCCATCGCTGGTCGATGCCGGAGCGGTGGCCTCGTTCGAGCGGGCCAACGAACTGGCGTCCCAGATCAGGCGGCTCCGGGGCGAACGTCTGGTGAAGCCAAAGCAGCGCATCACTATCCACGTCGACGCTGCAGTAGGCGAGCTCATCGCTGCCACCGATGGGTTCGTCGAGACATTGGCTGGAGTCGGAACGGTTGCCGACGCTTCGGCCGGCGACTTGCCCACGGTTTCCAGCGCCATTGCCTTCGAAGGAAGCCAAGTGGTTGTTTCCGATCTCACCGAAGCGGTCGACATCGACGCTGAGAAGGACAGGCTGGACAAGGTCATCGCCGACCTCGAGAAGCAGATCGCCAACTTCGAGGGTCGGCTGGCCAACGAGGGCTACGTCAACAACGCCAAGCCCCACCTGGTCCAAGAGACCCGCGATCAGCTGGTCGCAGCTCAGGCCGATCTGACTGCGTCGATAGCAGCACGAACGGCCATCGACTAAGAGTCGATGGGGGCAAAACTGAGGAGTTCGAGCAATTCCAGCATTGCGGTCCGGTCACCCTCGATCACGAGCAGACCCTCGGCTTCGGCTTCGGCTACCGACATGGTCCGTCCCATGATTCGCATGAGGACGGTTGGCGGGAAGAACGTTGCGGTGGCATCGAGTTGGCGTCCGTCGGTTGGCTCGGCACTACTCGCATAGCTGTCCTCGATGGTGACGTAGTTGTTCCAGCCGGTGAGATCGAGCAGGAAGTAGCCGCGAAGGCTCGAGCGTCGGGCCATGACGAACGTTCCGTTCAGCTCCATCTGGGCTTCGAGCGCAGCTTGGATGTCGAGTCCGTCGCCATCGGCCGGTGGATCATGTTCGAGCAATGTGGCACCGAGGTCAGCCATGGCCTCGAGGACTCTGAGAACCGACGGGGCCGTGTGGTCGGTCAGGGCATAGACCTTGCTCCGACCGGGTCCTCGTAGATCGCGCTGCTCGACCAGACCGGAGTCTTGGAGTTCCCGCAGACGGGTCGAAAGCAGGGTGGGTGAGATGGATGGATTGATGGCTTGCAGATCCGAGAATCTCAGAGGCGTTCGGGCCAAGTCCCGCAGGATCAGGAGAGCCCATCGGGAGCCAACGCCGTCCAGTGCCGCCGCTATGACACAGAGCTGCCGATACCCGCTGGGGAGCGCACTAAGGGCTTCAGAATCGGCCATTGGCTCCTCAATCTACTGATCACTCACTCTGCTCGTGTTCGCTTGTATTCATCGGTGGCTATGATTAAGGTATTAGATAATACAAAAAAAGTAGTAACAACTAGACGAGAGAGACATCCAAGATGAACCCAATCGAAAACCTTGCCGCCGCCTGTGACCTCGCTCAGGCACAGGTTGCCCTCGCCGCCAACAATCCCGAGGCTGCCACTCCCTGCACCGAGTTCTCTGCGGCCCAATTGGTTGGGCACATGACTGCCGCCCTCGATGGCAATGCCGCCATGTTCGGGGGCTCCTCCGATGGACTCGACCCGTTCGACCCGCCCACCTTCCCGGCCGATGAGTTCGTCGACCGCTTCGTCAAGGCGCGGGAGGCATTGGTCTCGGCCGTGTCACAGCCAGGAAAGCTTGACGAGATGGTCACCCATCCGGCGGCGCCCGAGCCGATGCCGGTGGCCGCTGCCTTGATGTTCCCTACCTTTGATATGTACGTGCACAGCTGGGATCTGGCCCAAGCCAACAACGACAAAGCTGACTTCCCTGCTGACCTGCACGAGGTGGTCAGCGGGTGGTGCCACCAGGTCTTTGGCGGAGAGCGAACCCCAGGAATCGTCGGTCCTCCCGTGGATGCTCCTCGAGGAGCATCACCCATCGAAGAGCTGGCTGCGTTTCTTGGTCGAACGGTCTGAGCGATCGATCCTCCCGATTCGATCTGACTGCGACCACCGAGGCGGGGCAAGCTCTTGGTCGCGGCACGTTCTCCGAGCCGTTCTTCCCGAGGAGTGAGTCTGTGGCCGACCAAGTAGCTGGTGATGTAATGATGCGGGGAGTTGGCGACAATGCGCCGGTCCCGGAGTTCGACAATCCGGCCTGGGTCACCCCGAAGCCATTGAGCGAGTGCACCGTGGCCATCGTGACCTCAGCTGCCCTCCACCGGTCCAGCGACGAAGGTTTCCAACCCGGCGACACCGAGTACCGGCTGCTGCCAGCCGATGCCCGAGATCTGGTGCTCGGCCACTGGAGCCCGAACTTCGATCGCACCGGTATCGCCATCGACCTCAACGTGGTGTTCCCCATTGACCGCCTCGAGGAGCTGGCGGCCAACGGCACGATCGGCGCTGTCGCACCTCGGCACGCATCCTTTGCCGGCAACCAACCCGACGATGTCGCCACCATCCGGCTCGACTCCGGCCCTCGGGCCGCGGCCGAGCTCAAAGCCGATGGTGTCGACGTGGTGCTGCTCACTCCCGTTTGACCCCTCTGCACGCGTACCGTGTGTACGCTCGCTCACGTCTTCGAAGCAGCCGGAATCGCCACCGTCACACTGGTCGCCACCCGCTCGGTCGCCGAACGCATGAAGCCACCTCGCGGCCTCTACGGCGAGTTCCCACTCGGTCGTCCACTGGGGCGCCCGTCCGACCCGGAGTTCCAGCACGACGTGTTGGCCCGAGCCTTTGCGTTGCTCGATGCCGATGGTCCGGTGCTGGAGGATCATCCCGATGTCATTGAAGCCGAGGAAGTGCCGCTGAGCTGCTCGTTGCCACCTCGCTTCGACCCCGATCTTCCGCCTGCGGTGGACGAGGCCAACGGTCTCCGCAAGGCCTACGACCGTTCGCTCGAACGTCGGGGATTCTCCTCGGTCGGTCGAGTGATCGACGCCGACACCGTGCCCAAGGTTTTGGCCACCCTGCATGACATCGCCGAGGGTGCCGACTGGAAGAGTGTCGAACTACCCGGCAAGAACACGACGGCGCTCTGTCACGACATCCGGACGTACTACGAAGAAGCGGCTCTTGAACTAGCCGACGGACTAGCCCCTGACGGCAGAGCGGCCGAGGCGTGGTATTTCGAGCAGACAGAGGCTGGCCGAACGGTGTTGGCTGCCCGCGCCGCCATCAAAGACCAGGGCGGACCCCATCCGGCCTGGTTCTACATGGCCCCCGGCCACCGCTAGCCGCAGCCGCCCAAACCAGGCCGAGTTTCTGGCGGATCAGGCGACCGCTCTCGCCGTTTTGTCCGCTTGAACTTCCGCTGGGGGCTGCTGGGCCCGCCAGAGCGTCGGGAACGGCACCTGGGTCCGCCAGAACGCGATGCCGAGGGCGGGCTCCTCGAGGGCCGGACTACCCGGTCGACGGCTACTACGATCGCCAGCGTGTCGAAAAGCTCATCTTCATCCAACCCCAGTCCAGCCGATGTCGCCGATGCGACCGCGATCCCCGTGCTCGAGTACGGGCGGGCCTGGATGATGGCCAAACCAACCCACGCCCGGGCCGAGGAGCTCGGGCTGACCCCGGGCTTTGGCTTCTGGGTCAATGGTCGGGCCGGGGCCTTGGGCGAAGTCAGTGCCGACGTTGCCGCTGCCGCCATCGGCTTCATGGCCCCCGACCTGGTCCAAGAACTCTGGCACAGCCGGCCGTCCGACGTCACGCCGTTGCGAGCGGCGCTGGAATATGGAGCGATGGCGGCCGAGTGGGGAAGAGAAACTCTGGCCGAGATGGACGAGGCCCGAATCGAGCGGCTGATCGAGCTCAGCGACAAGGTCATTGCCGGCGCCCTGCCGATCTGCGGAGCAATCTTCGCCGGATGGCGAGGGCTCGACCGACCCGACGACCCGGCCGGCAACGCCACCTTTGCCCTTCAGATCCTCCGGGAAATGCGGGGTGGTGCCCACCTCAGCGCCATCCAGTCCGCAGGCCTTTCTCCCCAACACGCCATTCTCTCGTTCACCGCCGACCCGATCCGAGGCAGTGCGGCCGGCGCCGAAAGATTCGGTTGGCAGGCGCCGCACCCGGCTCCCGACGAAGCGGCACGAGCACGAGCCGAAACGATGACAACCAACGTGTGCATGCACGCCTATGAGGCGCTCGACGAAGGCGAACGAGGCGAGTTCATCGAGTTGGTCCTTGAAGCTCGAGCTCAGTTCGAAGCCTGAGGCGTATGACCACCACCCTCGACTGGTACGGCTGTGCCACCTACCGAATGCGAACCGCTGGCCTGACCATGTTCCTCGATGCCTACATCGATCGGATGCAGGGTGCCGAGGGCCCCACCGACGACGACGGCCAACCGCTCACTGCCGATGTGGTCGACCAGTGTGACTGGGTGGTGATTGGCCACTCCCATTTCGACCATCTGTATGGTGCCGAGCGGATCATGGCCAACACCAGTGCCACCCTGATTGGTAGCTACGAGACGGTGCGGGTGATGGAACAGGCCGGTGTACCCCTCAACCGCATGATCTGCGTTGGTGGCGGCGAGACCATCGACCTCGGCAATGGGGCAACGGTTGCCGTGTATCCCAGCCAGCATTCCTGTGTCTGGTCCCACGCCGCCATGGAGGGTCCCGGAGAGGTTTGCCTCGGCGACCTCGGGGTGACCTGGCAGGAGCAGCGGGTCAGGTTCGAAGCTCTCACCAAACATCTGGCCGGTCTTGGTGATGCGGCCACCGACCATTTACGAGCCAGCGCCCCCGGTCATAGCGAGCGAGGCGATGGCGGTGCCCTTGTCTTCTTCTTCGAGACCCCCGACGGCACGGTGTTGTTCCAGGACACATCAGGCCACTGGTCGGGCGTACTACGAGATCTTCGGCCCGACGTTGCCCTCCTCGGCGCGGCCGGTAGGGGCAACATCGACGGCCAACCCATCCAGGGCTCGCTGGCCCAGTTCGTGGCCCGTCAGGCCGACCTCCTTCGCCCGGCAAAGGTGGTGCTGACCCATCACGACAACTGGATGCCCGGGTTCTCCGCTCCTACCGACGTGGCTCCCATCCGGGAAGAACTGGCCAGGACGGTGCCCCGAACCGAACTGATCGAGCTCGACTATCTCGACGGCACGACCATCCTTCCCCTGTGACCACCTTCCGAGCCGTCAGTCCCGACTTCCCGTTTGCCCACGACGACTGGTTGAACCATCCGGCCGGTCTGGGTGAACTCCCAACCGAGGCCCACGGGGCCGACGTCGCCATTGTGGGCGCCGGTATTGCCGGCCTTACTGCGGCCTACGAACTAATGAAGCTGGGCTTGCGTCCGGTGGTCTATGAAGCGGGCCGTCTGGGAGGCCGACTTCGCTCTGAATCGTTCAGTGCGTTCCCCGAAGTTGTCGCCGAGCTTGGCGGCATGCGGTTTCCCACCTCGGGCCGATCGTTCTTCCACTATGTGGACCTCCTGGGGCTGAAAACAAAGCCGTTCCCGAATCCGCTCACCGAGGCCGCGCCCACCACCGTTGTAGATCTGGAAGGCGAGGCCCACTTCGCCAACACCATCGACGATCTACCGGAGATCTTTCGAGAGGTGGCTGACGCCTGGGACAACGCGCTGGAGGAGCACGCCAACCTGTCGGCCATGAAGGCGGCCATGAAGGCCCGCGATGCCAAGGCCATCCAGGCGCTGTGGAACCCGATCATCGAAGAGTGGGGCGATCGCACCTTCTACGACTTCATTGCCTCATCCCGATCGTTCTCCAACCTTTCGTTCCGCCACCGCGAGATCTTCGGTCAGGTCGGCTTCGGCACTGGTGGCTGGGACTCGGACTTCTCCAACTCCATGCTCGAAATCCTGCGGGTTGTGATGTCGGAGTTCGAGGAGAACCAACAGCTGATTGACGGTGGCGCCGAACGTCTACCCCGCGGCCTGTGGAATCACGAACCAACGGAACTAACCCATTGGCCGGTCGGCACATCGCTCTCCAAGCTCCACCAGGGAGCACCGAAGCCCGGCGTGTCGAGCATTCGCCGAGCCGCTGACGGCCGACTCGAACTTGTCGACCGGTGGGGCAACCAGCAGAACGTCGACGCCATTCTGGTCACCACCCAGAGCTGGCTGCTCACTACCAACATCGACGTTGAGGAGTCGTTGTTCTCGAACAAGCTCTGGATGGCCCTTGACCGGACCCGGTACATGCAGTCGTCCAAAACGTTCGTGATGGTCGATCGACCGTTCTGGCACGACATCAACAAAGTCACCGGTCACAACGAGATCAGCATGACGCTGACCGACCGGAATACCAGGGGCACGTATCTCTTCGACAACGGACCCGACAAGCCGGGCGTGATTTGCCTGTCCTATGCCTGGATGAGCGATGCCATGAAGGTGTTGCCTAAGAGCGCCGACGAGCGGGCGGCGCTGGCCCTCGACACGTTGGAGAAGATCTATCCCGATACCGACATCCGGGCCCATGTGATCGGCGAGCCGATCACCGTCTCGTGGGAGGCCGACCCCGATTTCCTCGGCGCCTTCAAGGGAGCGCTCCCCGGGCATTATCGGTACAACCGTCGGATGTACGCCCACTTCATGCAGGAGGATCTGCCCGAGGCTGAGCGGGGGATTTTCCTCGCTGGCGACGATGTGTCGTGGACGCCGGGTTGGGCCGAAGGCGCTGTGACCACCGCCCTCAACGCGGTTTGGGGAATCCAGCGACACTTTGGCGGGTCCAGCCACCCCGACAACCCCGGCCCCGGCGATCGTTTTGCCGAGATCGGGCCCCTCCGCTTACCCGACTAGAAGCTGGGGCCTCAAAGCTGCCTCGGCTGGTATGGGCACTACATTCCTGAGGTGACCTTGCCCGCATCTCCGCTTGACGCCACTGCGCTGGATGCGACCGCGATGGCCGACCTGGTTCGAGACAGGCAAGTCACTGCAACCGAGTTGCGAGCCGCAGCCCAGGCCCGTCACGTTGCTACCCATGCCACCATCAACGCGGTGGTCGAGTGGTACGACGATCCTGATACACCAGAGGGCCCGACCGGGGATGTCCTGGCCGGTGTGCCATTCCTCCGGAAGGACTACGGCTCGGCCGAAGCCGGTCGGCTGGTCGAGATGGGCTCCCGACTCGGTCGGGGTTTCCGGGCGGCCGAAACCAGCGAGTACTACACCACCCTCCGCGCTCATGGCGCTCAGGTTCTGGGTCGGACCGCGGTCCCGGAGTTCATCCAGCACGGCACCACCGAGTCCCGAGCTCATGGTCCTACCCGCAATCCGCTTGATCCGTCGCTGTCAGCCGGCGGTTCGTCGGGGGGAGCGGCAGCGGCGGTGGCAGCCGGTGTTGTCCCAGTCGCTCATGCCAGCGATTGCGCCGGTTCCATCCGAATCCCGGCTGCAGCGTGTGGGCTCTACGGACTGAAGCCCGGGCGGCGGCGAGTAGCTGGCCCGGCGTCCGACCCCGGCGGCTGGGGTGGCATCGCCGAAGAGTTCGTGGTGTCCCGCACGCTGCGAGACACCCGGCTGTTCTGGAGCGTCCTGGGGTCGGGCAACCAGGAGTTCGTGGCTTCGACTCCGCCCAGCATTGCGGTGTCGGTTGATCATTGGGCTGGCGCCGCGCCCGACGCCGAGGTGGTGGCGGCCACCATGGCGGTGGCCGAGGCGTTAGAGCATCTCGGCCACCGGGTCGAAACCATCGAGCAGCCTGTCGACTACGAGCAACTCATGTCGACCTGGCACCCGCTGTTCAGCCGGTGGGTTGCCCGTGATGTCCGACTACTCGAAGAGGCAACTGGTCGGGTCGCCGGCCCTGACAATCTGGAGCCGCTGACTCTGGCCCTTCTCGATGAGGTCAGCCAGCTCACGGTGGCCGATCTTGATCTGGCCCAGGTCACCCAGGGAGCCATCACCCGTCGGCTCGAGCAATCCATGAACTCCTTCGACGTCCTGCTCACCCCGACCCTGGGCCGTCCGACTATCCCCATTAATGCTCTTGGCGGTGAGGTCGACTCGATGGACGCCTACTTGCGCCTCAACGACGAGACCTTTCCGTACAACTATCTGTTCAATGTCACCGGCTGGCCATCTCTCAGCTTGCCTTCACCGGCCGCCGCGGCTGATCGGCCGATCGGTGTGCAGCTGTCGGCTCGATGGGGCAATGAGCGGACCTTGCTGTCGCTAGCCGGCCAACTTTTGTGACGAGCCACTCATGACCAGGTCACTGGTCGTCCAAAAGTCAGAGCAACCGGCCGACAAAAGTGCTGACCAAGGAGCCCGACGGCGAGCTAACAACGCGCTGATGGTCGCCGCCACCGCCATGTTGCTGGTCAGCTTCGTCGGCACCGCCACCAATATCGCGGTGCCAGTTCTGGAGAAGGAGTTCAGCTCTGAGTCGCTGGCCACCATCTCGTGGGTTGTCTCCGGCTTCAATGTCACCCAGGTCACCTTCATGTTGCTCGGTGGCCGATTAGCCGACCGGTTGGGTCGGCGCAGGGTATTCCTCACCGGCATGGCGCTCTTTGCTCTCGGCGCCGGGTTGTCCGGCATCGCACCCAGTATCCAGATGGTGATTGCGGCCCGAGTGATTCAGGCCGTCGGCGCAGCGCTGGTTCTGCCATCGTCGTTGGCCGCCGTTCTTCCCCTTTTCCCTCGTGAGCGGCATGCCACCGTGGTGTCGACCTGGTCGTCGATGGGGATTCTGGGAGCAACGGCCGCTCCGACAGTTGCCGCCGGGCTGTTGCAGGTCAGCAGCTGGCGGGCCGTCTTTCTTCTCGCCGCTCCCATCGCTATGGCCGCCTTTGTCGGCGGCCGTATGGTGCTGGAGGCCGACCCGGGAGCGACCAGCTCAGCGCCGCTGGACATTGTTGGCACCCTGGCCGGCACCACCGCGGTCGGCGGCCTTGTGCTGGTGATTGTTCAGGGCCGGAGCTGGGGCTGGAACGACCCGATCATCGTTGCCGTCTCGATTCTGGCCCTGCTCAATGCGGTGCTGTTCTTCACCAGCTCTCGCCGCCACCCCGAGCCGTTGCTCGATTTCAACCTGTTCCGGATCCGCTCCTTCACTGTTGTCACACTGGCCTCGGCGCTGCTTGCGACCTCTACAACGGCGTCGTGGTTTCTGTATCCCCTCTTCATGATCGAGATCTGGAACTACTCCGTCTTCCAGGTCGGCATGGCCATGACGCCGGGCCCTCTCGCCCTCATGGTCACCGTCATCTTCGCCGGCCGGTTTGCCGACCTACGGGGCTACCGGCGGATGCTGGTGCTGGGGGCATCGCTGGCCACCTTTGGCACGGCCTGGATGGCGTGGTGGCTCGATCCGACAACCAGCTACTGGCTGGCCTTCCTGCCCGGAACCCTGAGCATCGGCTTCGGTATGGCCCTCATGCTTGGCCCGGGAAACTCCGCAGCACTGCGAGACGTTCCCGAGGATCAACTTGGTGCGGCCAACGCGGCCTACAACACCGCCAGAATCTTTGGCGGAGCTCTTGGCGTTGCGGTGGTGGCGGCGATCATCGGCGAAGCGGTCGGGGCCGATCGCCTCGATGCCTTCCGCGCCGGCTGGTGGACGATGGTGGCGGCGATGATGCTGGCTCCGGTGGTTCTCTGGGTGGCCTATCCCCGCGACGCTCGCTCGTAGAACGGCCCGGGTCTGGTGCTCGGGGCCGCAGTCGGGGATCATCGGCCCATGAGCGAACTCTCCAGCCCCACACTCGAACGAGTTGATGCCGACCGACTCTGGAGTCGATTGATGGACATGGCCCAGGTGGCGCCGACCGACAACGGTGGGAGCAACCGTCAGGCGTTGAGTGATGATGACGCTGCCGGTCGGGCCCTTTTTCTTGGTTGGGCGACTGCCGCCGGCTGTACTCATGAAGTCGATGAGATCGGAAACCTCTTTGTTCGCCGTCCGGGCCGAGATGGGGCCAAGCCGCCGGTTCTCATTGGTAGCCACCTCGACACCCAGCCCACCGGTGGCCGGTTCGACGGCGTCTACGGCGTTCTGGGCGGGCTGGAAGTGATCGAACGGCTGAACGATTTGGGCATCGAGACCGAAGCTCCCATCGACCTGGTGGTGTGGACCAACGAAGAAGGCTCTCGTTTCCAGACCTCCATGATGGGATCGGGAGTGTGGGCCGGAAAGTTGTCTCTCGATGATGCCAAGGCGCTTACCGATGTCGATGGCATCACGGTTGCTGACGAACTCGATCGACTTGGTTGGGCGGGGGCGCGGCCGGCGAGTCCGTCACCCCTGACCGGTTCGTTCGAGCTTCATATCGAGCAGGGCCCGATCCTCGAGTCAGAAGAGTTGGAGATCGGTGTGGTCACCGGTGTGCAGGGACTCCGGTGGTTCACCATCGAACTCGGTGGTTATCCGGCCCACGCCGGGCCGACACCGATGGAGGGCAGGAAGGACCCGGCGAGAGTCATCGGCCGAATCATCGACAGGGTGTACGGCGTTGTCGACGAACTGGGTCCCTGGGGGCGCGGCACGTTCGCTCAGTTCGGGTCCGACCCGGTGAGCCCCAACACCATCCCCGAGCGGTTGTGGTGCACCCTCGACCTTCGACACCCCGATGCAGACACCCTGCAACAGATGGAGGAGCGGATGCGGGACATCGTCGAGGAGGAGGCAGGAGCTCGGGGTGTCACCAGCACCGTCACCCGTCAGAACGATTCGCCACCGGTCACCTTCGATGAGAACTGCGTAGCCGCGGTGGAGGACGCCGTGAGTGCGGTCGGATTCTCGAACCATCGAATGATCTCCGGTGCCGGTCACGACGCCTGCTACGTGGCGTTGCACGCGCCGACGGCCATGATCTTCGTGCCATGCGATGATGGTTTGAGTCACAACGAGGCCGAGAACATCAGCAAGGAACAGGCCGAGCGGGGGGCCACCGTTCTGTTGGGTGCGGTTCGTCGGATGGCTGGCGGATCATGAGCGGGAGCAAGCCACTCGAAGGAGTGTTGGTCGTCTCGTTGGAACAGGCGGTGGCGGCTCCGTTGACCACCCAACGCTTGGCCGACGCCGGGGCCAGGGTCATCAAGATTGAACGACCAGAAGGTGACTTCGCCCGAGGCTACGACGTGGCCGCCGATGGTTTGTCGTCGTACTTTGCCTGGTTGAACCGGGGCAAGGAGTCGCTGGTTCTCGACGTCAAGGACGACGACGACAACGCCCTACTTCGTCGGGTACTGGCCGATGCCGATGTGTTCATCCAGAACCTTGCCGTTGGTGCTGCGGCTCGGCTTGGGCTCGATGCCGACACCCTCAGGGCCAGCAACCCCGGTCTGGTGGTCTGCGATTTGTCGGGCTACGGGACCACCGGCCCCTACGCCGAGATGAAGGCATACGACCTGCTGGTCCAGGCCGAGAGCGGGATCCTGTCGGTCTCGGGACCACCCGGGCCGTTTGGTCGAGTCGGCGTGAGCCTTGTCGACCTGACAACCGGCATGAATGCGGCGATTGCCATCATGCAGGCGCTGTATCGCAAGCAGGCCACCGGCGAGGGAGCCCATCTGGAAACGTCGTTGTTCGCCAGCGCAGCCGAGTTGATGACCGTTCCTTTGCTGCATCACGACTACCTGGGCCGGGCCCCGCAGCGGGTCGGGTTGGCGCATCCTTCCATCTCGCCCTACGGCGGATTCGAGAGCAGCGATGGTCACACCATTGTGATCTCGATCCAGTCCGATCGTGAATGGCGCATTCTTTGTTCCGAGGTTCTCGACCGGCCTGACATGGCGACCGACCCGAGGTTCGCGACCAACCTCGATCGAGTCGGCATACGGGAAGAGACCGACGGTGCCGTCGCCGACGCCTTCTCCTCCTTTCAACGAGCCGAACTGGTTGAGCGTCTTACTTCGGCTCGCATCGCCTTCGGGGCAGTCAACGACACGGCAGGTTTGTCTGAGCACCCACAGCTTCGGCGAATTCCCGCTGCCCATGCTGATGGCGAGGTTCAGCTTCCGGCTTCTCCGGTGATCACCGACTGGGATTCCCACCCGCCGGTGCCATCAATTGGCGAACACTCAGGAGCGATACGAGCCGAGTGGGCCGGTTGAGGCCTAACCGTTCGCGGTAAACGCAGCCCAACCGCTCAGCGTGTCGGGTTGAGGGTTGGCACCGCGCTCCGTAGCATTGCGTCGGCGGACGAGACGGGCGGAACCCATGAGTGATGCGATGAGCGAGAGCGGTACCGAGCCAGGAACGTGGTTCGGTTATCCGACAGTTACCGAGGTCGTAGGTGGTCAAACAGCGCGTGTTGTCTCGGTACCCATCGACCAGTGGAGCGACGCACACCGTCGACGCCTGCTGCGAACCCAGACCATTGACGGCTTGGTTCCGACCATCACGCTCCGCCGCACACCAGAGGCACTGCGAGCTTTCCAGTTGCCACCGACCGGCAAGACCTTGTCGACCGCATTCGATGATCGGTCGGTCTCCGGTCTGGACGAAATTCTGGCTGCCACTGAGGCAGCAGCCGCAGCAACACACGCCGGCCACCTCACCGGTTTGGTGCATGGGGCGTTGGGCACCGACGACATCCACATCGATGGCAACGACGTTGCGATCTCCGGTATGGGACTTGGTTGGGGAGGTACTGCCGAGGCTGTACGTCAGCACTACGTGGCCCCCGAGGTTCTGGCTGGCGGTGAGCCGTCGGTTCGAGGTGATGTGTACGGACTGGGCCGGGTGCTCGAGGCTGGTCTGAGCCGCCTGCAGGGGACTGTCCCCATCGATGCCCGTACTGTTGTTGCCGAGGCCATCGATCCCGACCCGGCCAAGCGCCCGGCCAGTGCCAGAGCACTTGCCGAACGGTTGTCGGGTGTGGGTGGTCGCCGCCGACGCAAGTACGGCCTGGCCACCCTCGGTGGTTCGGCGGCCGCTGCGGCTCTTGGTTCTGCGCTCAATGGTAGAGACCAGAGCGGGTTTGCTGAGTCAGGGGAGGTGCGTGGTGCAACTGAGACCGTCGACGCCGCCCGCTCGTCCGAGCCACCAACCATGCCGGTCAGCGGAGCTGCGAGTGGGAGCGGAGCTGCGAGTGGGAGCGGAGCTGCGAGTGGGAGCGGAGCTGTCGCGGGTGGTGCCGCGGGAGTAGGCGCGGCGGCGGTTGCGGGTGGCGGATCGTTCTCTTCCTCCGCCGCTGAGACTCGTTCATCCGAGGTACCGCCGGCTGTGAAGACCGAACCCGAGGACAACAAACGCAAAGGAGCGTGGTTGGTCGGAGGCGTTGTGGCCCTCGCCACCCTCGGTGGACTCGGGCTATGGGCCAATAGTCAGAACGCCGACACCGATGAGTTGGCCGAGGTAGCGGAAGTCCAGAAGGACAGTGGAGAGTCGATCTCCACCACCGAGGCGCCAGCAACCACCGAAGCCACAACGACCGAAGCCGAGCCAACGACCACCGAGCCTTCAACAACGGAGTCCGAGCCGGAGCCGACGTCCACCACTGAAGCTGAGTCGGCCACCGCGGACGGCGAAGACGATGCCACTGCGCCTCCGCCCGCCGGGATCCTGAGCGCTGGCGATGCGGCCGAGTCGTTCGAGATTCTTCACGCCGTTCCCGGTCTCGAAGTTGATGCGTACATCGACGGCCAGCTGGCGGCCCCCGGCTTCACCGCCGGAACGCTGGCCGGCCCCCTTCCGTTGAGCAGCGCCGGTCTGCCCCTCGACCTGTTTGCGGCACAGGCGGATCCGCCGTCCTCAGTCGACGATCGCGATGATGTTCCGGTGCTGGCCGGCCCGATCGATATGGATGGGCCGGGAACCCTGGTTGCCTTTGCCGACGCCGATGGCTCGGTGATGCTCCAGAGTTTCCCCAACAATCTGGGCGACGTCCCTCCCGGTCAGGGCCGGTTGGCTGTTCGCCATGTGGCCGGGATCGGGCCGGCAACCATCGAGTTGGATGGGGAGACGGTGGCCACCGATGTTCCGGCTGGTTCCTCGATCGTGGTTGACGTTGCCGCTGGCTCCCATTCGATTGTTGTCACCAACGCCGAGGGCAGTGAGGTGCTTAGCCAGCGAATCGATGCCGAGGAAGGTGATCTCACCTCAGCCTGGATCCGTGGTGGTGGTGATGCCCCGGTCACGACGTCGATCCGCCGCATCAGCGGACTTCAGACCGCTCCAGTAGGTATTCCATCAGGTAATAGTGGGCTGGTTGCCGATTCAAACCGTGGTGATGGGCTGGTTCCGTCATTGCTCGCCATGCTGGCCCTGAGTGGTATCGGTCTCGTGGTTCAGCGGCGATATCGGGCATCCCGAGTCGGCGGCTGAGTCCGGCCCCCTGGTGCGTCTCGCCCTTCTCATTCTTGGCTTGTCGATGGCCGTCGCAGTCGGTGCGGCCCAGGCAGGACAACCATCGATGGCCCGCGCCGCCGATCCGGTTGCGCTGCCATCAACCTCGCAACCCCGCTCGGTCCTACGGTCTGAGGCCGCAAGGCCCTCGGTCCCGACGCTGCCGGTGCGCTCGGGGCAAGCGGCCGAGGTCGATGACGACCCCCGCACACCGGCCCGAGTGCGGGTGCCTGCTCTGGGTCTCGATGTAGACATCGTGCCGGTCGGGGTCGACGACGACGGATTGTTCGATGTGCCGAGCGCCAATGAGGTGGGTTGGTATCGCTACGGTCCTTCTCCCGGCCGGCCTGGGTCAGCCGTTCTGGCCGCCCACGTTGACTACAACGGCGAGCTGGGAGCGTTCTCTGAACTGATTGATCTCTTGCCCGGTGACGTCGTCGAGCTGGACTACGCCGATGGGACCTCCCAGGCGTTCCAGGTGGTCGACCAGACGCTGTACGACAAGACCGCTCTGCCGGCCGACGAGCTCTTTCGACGCTCCGGCGAGTCAGTGCTCCATCTCGCAACGTGCGGCGGAAACTTCGACCCGGTGACCCGCAGCTACGTAGGGAATCGGGTTGTGACCGCTCTGCCCATTCCCGCGCTGAATGAGCCAGGACTCAGTCAGCCCTGAGAGCCCGAACCTATGAGTTCGTAGATCGTGCCCAACGGTGGCATGATTCAAGACGTTCGCGAAACCTTGAGGAAGGTAACCAATGCCGGCCAATCCCTTGAACACTGATGATTTCGGTGGACAGATGTACGACCTCTCCATGTCGGAGGGGGCCCGTCCACTGCTCGAAGCGGTGATGAAGTTCATCGCCGCCGAGGTGGACCCCATTACTGAGGAGTTCCACAAGCTCGGCGACAACCGCGAGAACTTGTGGGGTTGGGGCGAAGGACAGCTCGAGCTTCTCGATGGTGCGAAAGCCAAGGCTCGAGAGCAGGGACTGTGGAACTTCTTCCTCCCCGATGCTGAGACCGGCGAAGGTCTCAGCAACCTCGACTACGCCTACATCGCCAACGAGCTCGGCAAGAACCGCCTGGCCTCCGAGTGCCTTAACTGTGCAGCTCCCGATACCGGCAACATGGAAGTTCTGGAACGGGTTGGCACCGAAGAGCAGAAGAACACCTGGCTGAAGCCACTGCTCGAAGGCAAGATCCGGTCGGCCTTCGCCATGACCGAGCCGAAGTACGCCTCATCCGACGCCAAGAACGTCGCCACCACCGCGGTCCTCGACGGCGACGAGTGGGTCATCAACGGCGAGAAGTTTTACATCTCCGGTGCTGGCGATCCCCGCTGCAAGATCATGATCACCATGGTCCGCACCAATGCCGATGCTGCGCCTCACCTCCAGCAGTCGCAGATCCTGGTACCCACCGAGATCGAAGGCCTCGACATTCTCGGCCCAATGCACGTCTTCGGCGATCCCGATGCCCCGCATGGTCACATGCACATCAAGTTCAACGACGTCCGGGTTCCCAAAGAGAATCTCCTCCTCGGCGAGGGTCGCGGTTTCGAGATCAGCCAGCTTCGTCTTGGCCCGGGCCGCATCCATCACTGCATGCGTTCCATCGGTGCCGCCGACAAGGCCCTGCAGCTCTACTGCGAGCGTGGTCTGTCGAAGGAAGCCTTTGGCAAGCCGCTCATCCAGCTCGGTGCCAATATCGAGAACGCAGCCAAGATGCGGATCGAGATCGAGGCCATGCGCCTGATGGTGCTCCGTGCCGCCAAGGCCATGGACGTGCTCGGTAACCGTGAGGCCCGAGTGTGGGTGTCGGCCGTCAAGGCCATGGTCCCAGCCAAAGTTTGCGACATCATTGACCAAGCCATCCAGATGCATGGCGCCGCCGGTGTGTCCCAGTGGACCGTGCTTCCCGACCTCTACCACCAGCAGCGCACCCTGCGTCTCGCTGACGGACCGGACGAGGTCCATCACATGGTCGTCGGCCGGGCCGAGGTTGCTCGCTACCAGCCCCAGCCCATTGCCGGCCTCGAGACGGGTCACGTCGACTACGCCAACCCGCTCCAGATCGAGCGCATCCCAATGCCGGAGTAATACCGGCGGGGTAGTACTGGCGCGGTAGTAAACCTCGCGTTCTGGCACCGGGAAGTGACGCTCCAGCGTCGTCTCCCGGTGCCAGATTCAGTTTTGGAGGTGGTTGAGGCCAGCCCGGTAGAGCTCGTCGGGCGTACCGAGACCGGGCGGATTCATGCCCAGCATCTCCAACATGACGTAGCCGTGCACGGTGGCCCAGGTGTGGAAGGCCTGCTGCCGCGCCTCAGGGCTGCTGGGGTCACCCATGCCGGCGGCCAGATGATCGAATGAGGTGGCCGCGATGGCCATGGCTTCCGCTGACGGCACAAAGCCGGGGATGGCACTGCCGAACATGACCTGGTAGTGGGTCGGCCGTTCGAGGGCCCATGCTCGGTAGGCCAGACCGACATCGTGGAAGGTTGGTCCGGCCGCCGACAATGCCTCCTCGAACGATTCGAAGCCCTCGATGAAGATGGCATCGGCCAGACCCTGTTTGCCGCCAAAGTGGGTGTAAACGCCGGTGGTGGAGCAGTCGGCTCCGGCCGCCACGTTGCGAACCGTCATGGCCGCTGCTCCCTCGTCGGCCAGGATGGCGATGGCCGACGCCAGGATCCTTGCCCGCTGTGGTTTTGGTGGATTGGGGGTTGACATCTGGGCCCAACCATAACATTGTTACGTTCCATAACATTGTTACAGCAAGCCTGTTGCACCACGCCGGGAGCCCGCTATGACCGATGCCGTTACCAACCCCTACATCGTCGATAACTACGGCCCCGTGGCGGAGGAAATCACCGCCCTGGATCTGTCCGTCGTTGGTGAGCTCCCAGCCGACCTGAATGGTCGCTATCTACGCAACGGCCCGAATCCGGCGGCCGAGGTCGACCCGGCTACCCATCATTGGTTTCTGGGTGATGGAATGGTGCACGGGGTTCGCCTCGAGGACGGCCAGGCCAAGTGGTACCGAAATCGCTATGTCGGGTCGTCAGCCCTGAGCGAGCTTCGAGGCCAGCCCGATATTCCCGGACCGAACTGGAACGACAGTCCGGTTGGACCGAACACCAACGTCGGCGGCTTTGCTGGCAAGACATGGGCCATGGTCGAGGCAGGCGGCACACCGGTTGAGTTGACCTACGAGCTAGAGACGGTGGGCCGCAACGATTTCGAGGGCACGCTGCCCGGCGCCTTCAGTGCCCACCCCAAGTACGACCCCAGCACCGGTGAGCTGCACGCCATGGCCTACGCCTGGGCCCAGTGGTTTGATCATGTTCAGTATGTGGTCGTCGGCCCCGAGGGTCGGGTGACCAAGACGGTCGACATCCCACTGCCGGGCATGACCATGCTCCACGACATGTCGATCACCGAGACGTACGCCATCGTGTACGACCAGCCGGTCACCGTCGATATGGAGCTGGCGTTCACCAGCCCATTCCCACTCCGCTGGGACGCCGACTACGGCAATCGGGTTGGCCTGCTCCGACGTGATACCGATACCGCCGACGGGATCGTCTGGATCGATCTGCCGCTTGGCTATGCGTTTCATCCCCTCAATGCCTATGACACCCTCGACGGCAAGGTGATCATCGACATCTGCAACTACGACAAGATGTTCGACCTTGACGTGCTCGGTCCGTTCGGCGACGGGGGTCAGGCTCGACTCGAACGTTGGGTGCTCGACCCGGTGGCTCGTAGGGCTTCGATCACGGTGATCGACGAGACGGCCAACGAGTTCCCCCGGCATCGGGGATCGGTCGGTGGCCAGCCCTACCGCTTTGGCTACTGCGCCGCTCCATCGACCAACCCGGCTGCCGGATGGCCCACCCTCAAGCACGATCTCGAGACAGGTGAGCGGTCGATGTTCGACCATGGCACTGGTCGAGCGGCTGGTGAGCCGGTGTTCGTGCCCCGTGATGGTTCGAATGCCGAAGACGACGGTTGGCTGGTGATGATGGTGCACGACCTCGGTGCCGAGTCGACCGATCTTGTTGTGCTCGACGCCCAGGACTTCGGTCGGGGAGAGGTGGCACGGGTTGGTCTGCCCCAGCGAGTGCCCTACGGCTTCCATGGCAACTGGGTCAGCGACGACAGCGTCGCCCCCTAGGTTTTTGGAGCCTCTATTTCCAGAGGCGGTACCGCACTCCGAGTCTTTGCATGTCCTTGATGATGGCCTTTTCGCGATTTCGCTCGGAGGACCGCAAGTCTTTCTGCAAGTACTCGGAGTGAAACTCGACATACAGGACGTCGAGTT
Source organism: uncultured Acidimicrobiales bacterium (assembly GCA_937930655.1). Taxonomy (GTDB): domain Bacteria; phylum Actinomycetota; class Acidimicrobiia; order Acidimicrobiales; family SZUA-35; genus JAHECQ01. The sequence goes on from CALHBU010000438.1 coordinate 21,662, forward strand.
TGGTGATGTTGCCGGTACGAATGAGGTGCTCTAGCAGTTCGTTCTCGGCGCCCTCAATATCCAATTTCATGGCGATAAGGTCGTACTCGGTGCTTTTCTCGGCGAGGTACTTGTCGAAGTCGATGGCCTGAACGGTGATGGCCCGCTCGTCGTTTGTCTCGTAGTACTTGTTGTTGTGGTCGGGATTTATCGAGCCACCCTGGGAGTACTCACCGCCCTCGGCATCGTCTGTGCCGAAGAACGACAGAGTCTCGTCCTTTGTCGAGAGAGCGACCTCGTTGATCGACGCGTTGCCGTAGTCACCTTCTGCTAGAAGCTTTCGCAGCTCGGCAACGCAGTTCGGGTTGGGCTCGAAGAGTTCGAAGTCGAAGAGCTCGGGTGAGTAGTGCTTCGTGAAGAACTTGAATCCCTGGCCCACATTTGAGCCCCCATCAAGGAACAGACCGCGTTTTCCCTGCCTCGCTAGTTCACTGAAGTGACGAGCATCACGTTTCAGCGCTGGGCTCCAGTATTGCTTCGACATCGCATAACCAAGGCGCACCGCCCCAATGGGATTGGTGGCGACCTTTTTCATGGCCTTAGTTGCTGACGTCATATGGATCGGTCCGTTGCTAAAAGTGACATTAGATCTCAAGGTACGGCACGACATATTTGAGATCCAGCCTGCCTAGTTGGGTACATGTGACCCCACAGTGGCGGGGTTGCCGGAGGCGCTATCGGTCACTCTCTTTGTCAGATTCTTGTCACGGGCCGGCCGAATCCCTGCCGGAGCGGGGTCAACGTCGTACTTGGTACAGCAACTGGGCTGTCCAAGAACGACTGGAGACCCGCACCATGGCAGCACGACGCCACAACAAAACGTCATCTGGCACACCAGAAGGCAACCAACCCGAGGAGCTGCCGTCGAGCGGCCTCAGCCGGCGAAAGGCACTAGGTGCCATCGGTGTCGGAGCGGTGGCGGTGAGCGCTCCCGGCGTTGCCAGCGCGGCCAGCCGACGGGACCGACGGCGGGATCGGCAAGGAGGTCGAAACGGAGGCAACGGCCAACAGGGGGCAGGCCAGAACGCTCAGGTCCAGGCGGCGCCTCCGGCCGACGTTGACCGCTTCAGCCGAGTCTTCGAGGATCACCCCCCTTTTCTGGAGGCCGACGATGACCTTCGGGTAATGCTGGCCGAACTGGGCGCACCTGGTGGCCCCCTTGATGCCAATGACCCCCTCGAGGTGGGACCCATCCGGCTCATCACCGAGCCCGAGCTGAGCCCCAACAACCCCGACAACCCAAACAACACCGCAGGGACCACCTTCGTCGGTCAGTTCTTGGACCACGACATCACCAGCGACGGCGGTTCGACCCTTGGCCAATCGACGTCGGTTCGTCGCAGCGTCAACCAACGATCGGCTCGCTTTGATCTCGACAGCATCTACGGCGGAGGTCCCGACGACAGCCGTCATCTCTACACCGAGAGCGACCCCTACCTGTTTCGCATCGAGTCCGGCGGGTTGTTCGAAGATCTACCTCGTAACAGCGACGGCACCGCCCTCATCGCTGATGGCCGGAACGACGAGAACCTTATACTCAGCGGCCTCCAGGTGGCCTTTCTGAAGTTCCACAATTCGGTGTACCTGCGAGTGCGGGCCGGTGGCCTGGTCGGGGAGCAGGCATTCACCGAAGCTCAGCGGCTGGCTCGCTGGCACTACCAGTGGTTGATCCTGCATGAGTTCCTGCCGCAGTTCGTCGGCCAGGAGATGGTCGACGACATCGTGAACAACGGTCGCCGCTTCTATACCCCGCGACGGCCTCAGATCCCGGTTGAGTTCCAAACATCGGCCTATCGATTCGGACATTCGTTGGTCAGGCCGTCGTATCGGGCCAACTTGGCTGGCGACGGCGGCGAGCCGTTCTTCGGCTTTGTCTTTGACCCAGCCGAGTTCGGCAAGGACGACCCCGACGACCTCGCCGGCGGTTCTCGAGCACCGCGCCGTTTCATTGGATGGCAAACGTTCTTCGACTTCGAAGACGGTGAGGTCAAGCCAAACAAGCGGATTGACACCAAGCTCTCTACGCCGCTGTTTCAACTGCCACTCGGGGCCATCGCAACCACGCGAGGTGAGCCAATTGGTCCAACGTCCCTGGCCACCCGAAATCTGCTCCGACACATCACGTGGGGGATTCCTTCGGGACAAGCGGTTGCCGCCGCCATGGACGCCCCTCGCCTGGCGGCCGGCGACCTGGCGGACATCGGTCGGGTGGCACCTCCGCTCGAGACCGACACTCCGCTCTGGCTGTATGTCCTTCGGGAGGCCGAGCTGATGGCTGACGGTCTGCACCTCGGACCAGTGGGCGGACGAATCGTCGGCGAGGTGTTCCTTGGACTGCTCCAGATGGATCCGACCTCGTTCTTGAGTGTCGATCCCTCGTGGCGCCCCACTCTTCCGACCCGAGCTGGAGGCGGGGACTTCCGCATGGTCGATCTACTCACTGTCGCCGGGGTCGATCCATCCAGCCGGGGCCAGTGAGGGCAGCTCACAGCGAACGGCCAGAAAGAGTTGTCACAACCTTGCCGATTGCCTGGCTCGAGCTTTACATCGCTCCCGCAACATGAACTTCAACAGCAACAACCGGTCCTTCGCCGAAGGGCCACCCGCAACACAACAAACAAACCAAACCAACCCAGAAAGCAGAAACAAAATGAACAAGAAACTTGCCTCCGCCCTCCTCGCCGCAGGAATGGTCTTTGGTGGCGCCGCAGCAGCGTCGGCCGCCTACGACGGAAGTGGAACCACTCCCGACGAAACACCCACGGCTGAAGTTCAGGATCAAAGCAGTGACCCGCAGAACGACGGAATCGTCAACGTCCAGGATGCCGAAAGCGAGACTGACGAGTTGGAAGCTCCTGAGGCTGACAACGACGGCACCGAGGACGGCGAGCGAGAGGGTCGCAGCGGCCGCAGTGGCTGCAAGCTCGACACCGCAGCTGAAGCCATCGGCATCGATGTCGAAGCTCTCCGCTCCGCCCTTGATGATGGTCAGACCATCGCCGAGGTCGCAGCTGCCAATGGCGTTTCCGCCGACGCGGTAATCGACGCCATGGTTGAGGCGGCTGAAGAGCGTCTCAGCGCCAAGGTCGAAGAGGGCCGGATCACCCAGAACGAGGCCGACGACAAGCTGGTCGAGAAGACTCAGCGCATCGAGGACCGGGTGAACGGAACCACCGAGGAAGCCTGAGCCAAACCAATCTGCCCGCCAGGGGTTCCGAGGTGGCCCTAGCCGCCTCGGAACCCCGCTAGTTTTGACTGGAGCCACTCGCCATGACGACCACCCACACTGTTCTGATCGCCGAAGACGACACCGAGATCAGAACAGCCCTTGAGCGGATTCTCACCTATGAGAATTACCGGGTTCTGACCGCCAAGGACGGGGCCGAGGCCTTGGAAGCAGTATCCACCCACCGTCCTGACGCAGTGATTCTGGACGTCATGATGCCGTTCGTCGATGGCCTGGCAGTCTGTCGAAAGATGCGAGAGAAGGGCGACCGCACGCCGGTGCTGATGCTCACGGCTCGACAGGAAATACCGGACCGGGTGGCCGGTCTCGACGCCGGAGCCGACGATTATCTTCCAAAACCGTTCGATCTCGACGAGTTACTGGCTCGGCTTCGGGCACTGCTGCGACGAGCCACAGAACCGACAGACGAGCTACTCAGCTGTGATGACATCATCCTCGATCCACAGCGCCACC
>CALHBU010000439.1 GCA_937930655.1 uncultured Acidimicrobiales bacterium
AACCGCCACATTCAGGCTCGAACCCCGACCAATCATCGGGATCTCGACCACATCGTCGATCAAGTCCCACACCTCATCCGGCACTCCCTCGTGCTCATGCCCGAGCAAAACCACCGTCCGCTCCCGCGCTGGCTCGAGCAACGGCAGAGGAATGGCATCGTCGGCCAACTCAACGGCAACAATCCGCGACCCTCTCTCTCGCTCGTTCTTCACCCATCCGGCCGCTCCACCTCGAGCCCAATGCATATGAGGCCGACGAGGCAGTGTGTCTCCCTTAGCCAACGCCTTTTGGTAATGAGGCGTCTTTGGCACGGCCATACACGCCCCGACCGCATCGCAGGTTCGAAGCAAGGTCCCCAGGTTGGCCTGATACGCCACCCATAGCGGGGCCACGATCAAGTGGTCCCAGCACTGATGACCGCGGTGGTTTCGCTGCTTTCGAAGTTCGGCTGGGGTCAGCCGCCTTCGCCCGGTCATCGGGCGAAGGGAACGTCCGATCCGGTCAACGTCATGTTGCGCATAGTGAGACGCATTCATCGGCTGCGTCTGGCCATCTAACCCGCCCGCGGGCGGCCCAGTGAAGGGCTCCTACCGTATCGCTCCGCCTGCGAACGCAGACCGGCAATTGGTCAGCCAGACTGGTCAGTGACGGTCCTCGGACCACGCGCTATAGCCACCGATGATGTCGGACACATCACTGAAGCCGGTCTTTCTCAGAACACTTGCGGCCACTGATGATCTATAGCCGCCGGCACAAAACACGATGGTTGGAAGCGTGGGATCCAGCTCATGGAGCCGGGCCCGAAGCTGTCCAACCGGGATGGGTTCTGCTCCCGGAATTGTCCCGCTCTCGACTTCACCGGGGTTCCTGACATCGACCAGTTGAATGATGGGGATGCTGGTGGTGTGATGCCTGTAGTCTTCCGCTGTCATCCGGGAGGCTTGCTGCGCCCGGTCTGGGTGTTTCAGCATTACTTCGGTGGGACGATCGAGATAGCCGACGACACGATCAAATCCGATTCGAGCCAACCGGTTTTTGGCCTCGGTTTCGAACCCATCGTCGGTCACAAGCACAATGTCCACATCTGTGGGAACGACAGAGCCGGCGAACTCGGCGTAGCGGCCCTCGAGCCCGACGTTTATGGACCCGGCCAGGTGACTGCGTGAGAAGATCTCGGGGCTCCGGCCGTCAACAATCAGAGCGCCCGCCTCCACCGCTCGATCGAAGGCTTCGAGATCAAGAGCCACCGGGGGCGCGTACTCATCAAGCAGATCACGCTTTTTGCCGTTCAGCACGGCGTCGTACGCGAAGTATCCGGGAGCTGGCGGCTGGCCCTCGGTCACAAGGGCAACGAAAGTCTCTTTGTCCGGAGCCAGCAATGCGTAGTTGGTTCGCCGTTGTTCTCCCAGCGTTGACCATGTGTCGGTCGATAGGTTCTTGCCGCAGGACGAACCGGCGCCATGGGCTGGATAGACCCTGGTCTCATCGGGCAGGGGAAGAAGTTTGCTGTGGATGCTCTCGTAGAGCTGATCGGCGAGCTCATCGCGGGTGAAGCCAACCGATGCCATGAGATCTGGCCGGCCAACGTCCCCTATGAAGAGTGTGTCCCCGGTGAGCACGCCATAGGGAACGGCATCACCAGGCCGCTCATAGACGACAACGCTCAACGATTCAGGGGTGTGGCCTGGGGTGTGGAGAATTTCCAGCTCTACCTGGCCGAGCGAGACCCGCTCTCGGTCAGCAAGCTTGCGAGACGGGAACTCAGTGGTGGCGACGGCAGAGTAGGCAATCTCGGCGCCTGTAGCAGCTGCAAGTTCGAGGTGGCCGGACAGAAAGTCGGCGTGGAAGTGGGTCTCGATGACCAGTTCAATGGTGAGGCCCTCGCTGGCGGCATCGTCGAGATAGGCACCGATGTCACGACGAGGATCGACCACAACGGCCCGACCAGTCGTTTCATCGCCTATCAGGTACGAGGCCTGCGAAAGGCAGTCGAGGTAGTACTGAGCGAACTTCATCGCTTCACTCCTTCCCGGAGGTCAGCCACAACGTCGGCGACGTCGTGATCCTTCGATTGGTTGTAGGGCAAGCGGGCCAACACGTTGCCCATGGCGCAGGTGTTGGAAACAGCAGAGAAGGTCAACCCGGCAGCAACACCACCGGCCAGCCACTTGGCCTGTGGCACAACCATGCTGGCCATGACTCCTACCAACGAGATAGAGCCAGCCACAAGCCGAACCTGGCGGTCGAGCGCCCATTTGTCGGTCTGCCCCCGATTGACCTCGCCACCGGTTGCCTGCCATGCATCGATACCGCCGTCGAGCAGCAGGAGTTGCGTGGTGCCCTGCGCTGCCAGAGTGACGTTGGCCTGACTGGCTCGAGCCCCAGATTGACAGACCAATACGAGCGACTGGTCGAGCTGAGCCAACTCGCTGGCATAGGCGTCAAGCGTGTCAAGCGGGACATTGTGTGAGCCAGGAATGTGAACAGAATCGAACTCGCCGCCAGTGCGGACGTCGATGATTCGTATCGCTGGGTCTTCAGCAAGCAGTTTGCGGCACTGAGCCGCATCAATGGTTTGTGGTGCAACCGTCATGGTTTCTCCCTGGATGGTTGGGGTTCGTAGGTCGTCGAGATGGGAACAATGAGATCAGGCGAAGGCATTGAAGGCGGTGAATGCTGCGACGAAGCCGAGCATGATTGCGAAGGAACGAGTGAGGCGGGCAGCGTCGAGTCGGTCCGACACCTGGGAGCCGACCAAGACCCCGATGACCACGGTGGCAAGAAATGGTGCGACCAAATTCCACTCGACCGAGATGTCGCTACCCCGCATCCAGAGTGCAACAGCTGCGTTGATGGCGATGACAATCAACGAGGTCCCGACAGCCTCTTTGGGTTGGAAGCCGAGCAGCAGGGTAAGGGCCGGCACAACAGCGAAGCCGCCACCCACCCCGAAGAGACCGGTCAAGATGCCAACCGCAGTAGCGGCGACGGCCAGCTTGGCCAAAAGACCAGGCGTGAGCCGACGGTGTCCGGCTTGGGTCGGTTTGGTTTCAACGAGCACGGAACCTAGCTGGGGTTCGTGCCGAGCGATGGGTATGGGACCTGCCCCGCTATCGATCCGGACGGTGGCCGGTTGGTCACCAGGGTTCGAATTGATGCTCTGATACATACGGATCGCGACTAGGAGGATTAGCCCCGAGAACGCAACCAACAACACCTGCTCTGGGAGCGATTGGTTCCACTGCGTCCCGACTCGGGAACCGACAACTCCGGCTGCGCCAAAAGCCAAGCCGGCTCCGACACGGACATTGCCGTTGCCATAGTGCCCAATGACACCGATGGCTGCAGCCAGGCCGACGACGATCAGTGAGGCGGTCGTCGCATCTTGAGCCTCAAGGCCCGCCACGAAGACAAGAACCGGGACGGCCAAGGTCGATCCGCCGCCACCGAGAGCGCCCAGAGCAAGGCCGACGAGGAGACCGAGAAGGATTGTCGCTACGTGGACTGTCATCAAAGCCTATTGTACGGACATTCGTACAATAGGCAAGCCAAACGCCGATCGGTGGCGTTCACTCGGGGTGTGTCCACGTGCTGGGGGTAGCTTGTGATCCTCGAAACACGGGAGGTTCACGGTGTACACAATGCGCGATCCGCTCACGCGGGCCGAACAACTCTTCGCCGACCGCGAAGCTGTCGTCTGTGGTGACAATCGCCAGACCTATAGCCACTTTGCCACCAGAGTTAGAAAAGTGGCGGGGCTCATGGAGTCCCTCACCGAACCCGGAGACCGGGTGGCGCTGTGGGCGGCCAATAGCGACATCTACCTCGAACTGTTCTTCGGCATACCGTGCGCCAACCGGGCCATCGTCCCCCACAACACTCGCTGGGCCGAGCCCGAGCTGATCTACGCAACCGAGGACGCTGGCGCCAAAGTGCTCATCACCGACCGCGATCCGGGCGGCCTCGCCAACTCGGTTGATCGGGTCATCAGACTCGACACTGACGAGTACGAGAACCTCCTTGCCACGTCCCCCGAGTCAGAGCCCCACGTCGGCCCCGACACCCTGGCCGGCTTGTTTTACACCGGCGGCACCACGGGAGCCTCCAAAGGCGTCATGCTCACTCACGCCAACCTCATGGCCAACGCGGTGCACGCCCAGCTGGCCCAACCGCTTCTGCAAGACGACCGCTACCTCACCATGGCCCCCATGTTCCATGCCGCCGGCGTCTACTGCGCTCTTACCGTGGCCTGGGTCGGAGCCGCCAACGTGATCCAACCTGCGTTCGATCCGGCGGTGACCCTCGATCTAATCGCCGACGAAGACATCACCTGCGCTATTGCGGTGCCGTCCATGTTGGCCGCCATGATCGAGACCCAGGCCACCGAACCACGCGATGTCTCCACCCTTCGCTGGATCTCTCACGGTGCCTCCCCCATCGCCCTCGAGCTTCTAAAACGAAGCCTGGAGCTCTTCAGCTGCGAACTCATCCACCTCTACGGCGCCACCGAACTCTCGCCGCTGGCCACCGTCTTCCGCCACGAAGACACCTTCCTCAATGACCCCCAACGAGCCAAGAGCTGCGGAGTCGTACCACCAGGGGTCAACCTCGAGATCCGCGATCCCGACGGAAACGGCCTCCCGGCCGGTGAGGTCGGCGAAGTCACCGTCAAGGGCCCCAACGTCATGGTCGGCTACTGGAACAAGCCGGAACAGACAGCTGATGCCCTCGACAACGATGGCTGGTACTCCACCGGAGATGTCGGTTTCCTCGATGATGAGGGCTACCTGTATCTGGTCGACCGCAGCAAAGACATGATCGTGTCGGGCGGCGAAAACGTGTACTGCAGCGAGGTCGAAGACGCCATCTACGCCAACAAAGGTGTCCTGGAAGCAACGGTGTTCGGCATCCCCGACGAGCAGTGGGGCGAAGCCGTCCACGCGGTCGTGGTGCAACGAGAAGGAGCCGACCTCGACGAAGCGGCGGTGATCGCTCATTGCCGCACGCTCATCGGCGGCTACAAAGTTCCCAAATCGGTCTCGTTTCAGACAGAAGAGCTGCCCAAGTCGGGCCCCGGCAAGGTGCTGAAGCGGGAGCTTCGCGCCCCCTACTGGGACGGCAAAGAGCGTCAGATCAACTAAATGAAGCCGGCACCGCTCAGCGGTCAACCTCGCCAGTCGAGCTACGACGTGGTCATCGTCGGAGGCGCCATCATCGGTTCATCAATCGCCTGGTTCCTCAGCAACAACGCCGACTTCGATGGCTCTGTCCTGGTTGTCGAACGGGACCCGCTGTACCAGAACTGCTCAACGGCCCACACCAACAGCTGCATGCGACAGCAGTTCTCCAACCGGCTGAATGTGCAGATCTCGCAGTTTGGTGCCGATTTTGTTCGCAACTTTCAGCACTACATGGGAGACGATCCCGAGGTACCCGAGCTGTTCGTGAACCACTTCGGCTACATGTACCTCGCAGACAACGACGCCTTCGCCGCCACCCTTCGGTCCAGTCAGGTCATCCAGGCCGATCTTGGGGCGGGCACCAAGATCATGACGCCGGCCGAGATCAAGGCCGACTACCCGTTCTACAACACCGACGGAATCATCTGCGGAAGCCACAACCTGATCGACGAGGGCTACTTCGACGGCGGGACGATGTTCGACTGGTTCCGCAGGAAAGCCCGCCAGCAGGGCATCGAATACTGCACCAACACCGTTGCCGACATCGTGAGCCAGGACGACCAAATCGCATCGGTCACCCTGGAGTCGGGCGAGGAGATCAGCTGCGGCGTTGTTGTGAACGCCGCAGGGCCGAGCGGGCCGTTGGTGGCCGCTATGGCTGGTCTCGAGCTGCCGGTCGAGCCCCGCAAGCGGTTTACCTTCGTCTTCGACTGCGGCGAAGACCTCGGCATGGACCTGCCACTCACCATCGACCCTTCAGGAATCCATGTTCGCAGCGATGGTGGCGCGTTCATGGCGGGCTGCACGCCCGACCCCGACCCAGCCGTCGATGTCGCTGACTTCACCATGGACCGGAACATCTTCGAGGAGCGGGTGTGGCCAGCGCTCGCCAACCGAATTCCCGCCTTCGAACGAATCAAGGTCCAAACCCAGTGGGCCGGCCACTACGCCCACAACACGGTGGATCACAACGTCGTCGTCGGTCCCCACCACGAGGTCGACAACTTCATGTTCGCCAACGGATTCTCGGGCCACGGGCTCCAGCAATCACCGGCCATCGGCCGAGGCGTGAGCGAACTCATCGCCTACGGCCAGTACCGGTCTCTTGACCTGACCCCGCTGGGTTACCAGCGGATCGTCGACAACGAACCTTTCGCCGAAACGGCCATCATCTAGCTCGTTACTAGCTAGTTGACCGGTTCCCACTGGTTGTGGTTGGCACACCAGCGTTCGGTGTGGAAATGATCGCCGTGTTTACGCTGCCTCTGCTCGCCGTCGACCGGCTTGGCTTTCGGCTTTGTTACTCGGCTCTTTCCGGTGGGTCGGCTCATGATGTGACCATAACCCGGCCCCGACAGGCCCCCGCCACCCGCTTACTTACTCGGTGAGGCGCACAGGATCGCCGATGACCCGAATGGACCATGTGGTCCGGTCGGTCACACGCCGACCGGCCTCCGGGTTGTATTGGATTGACCACCAGCAATCTGTGTCGCAGATCGTGGGTTGGCCGTTGCCATCAAGCGGAATTCGAATCCGAACGGTCCTGTTTTGGAAACGATTGGAGTTGGTAATCAAGCAGTTCGTTCCGCCGCAGTCGTCTTGATTCGCAATCGGCAGATCGGGCATGGCTGCCAACGCTCCACCGGTCTCGAACTGGTTGTAGCCGAA
>CALHBU010000440.1 GCA_937930655.1 uncultured Acidimicrobiales bacterium
GCACAGACCAGCACCAGGTCGGCAATCATCAACCCCAGCAACAGAGGTAGGCGACGAGTTGGGGTAAGAAGCAAACGGTCGAAGTAACCGGTTTGTATGTCGGTGACCAGGCTGGTGGCACGAGAAATGCCAGTGACGGCAAAGATGATGGCCGTCGGCAACTGGAAGGCCCGATAGTCAAAATCCGAGCCGGGAATGGACTCGGTCAGATCCTGAAGTGCACCGATGTTGACGATGAAAAAGAAGGCCGGGATGAAAATTGCGGGCAGAAAAACCTCGGGCTCGCGGGGAATGGACCGCAGAGCCCGGCCGGCAATGGTGAGGAGGTCGGTGAGGAATCCCGATGGTCGAGCCTTTACTGCAGTCACTCCTCAACCTCGATTCTGGCGCCTGTGAGTTCGAAGAAGACGTCGTCCAGGGTCGGTGAACGCATAGTGAGCTCCGAGACAGACGCACCGCAACCATCGAGAGCAACCGCAACCGGACTCACCGCCACCGAGCCATCGAGAACGGAGATCAAGAGCTCGCCGTCGGCTGCTTCGACACTGTCGACGCTTGGCAGCGCCTCCATCGCGGCTACCGCGGTGTCAACGTCGCTCGTCACCCGCACCACGATGATGTCGGACCCCACTTGCCGTTTCAGGTCTTCCGGCCGACCCTCGCCAGCCAGTAAACCGTCGCTGATGATGCCAACCCGGTCGGCCAAGGTGTCGGCCTCTTCCAGATACTGAGTGGTGAGAAAGATGGTGGTGCCCAACTCGGCGTTGAGTCGCTTGACCTCATCCCACACGAACGATCGGCTGGTCGGGTCGAGACCGGTTGTCGGCTCGTCGAGAAACAACAGCTCGGGGTTGTGCATCAACGAAGCCGCCAGGTCGAGGCGTCGTTCCATGCCCCCGGAGTAGGTGCCGATCCACCGGTCGATGGCGTCCATCTCGATGAGCGACGCGAGCTCCTCGATCCGCTGATCGGCTTCCTTTTTGGTGAGCCCGTAGAGCCGGGCCTGCAAACGAAGCAGTTCGCGTCCGGTCTGTTTCTGGTCAAGCGAGGCGTCCTGCAGCGCCACCCCGATCCGCAATCGGATCTCCGATGCTTCCGAGACCAGCTCGTGACCCAGCACTTCACCGGTTCCGCCGGTGGGACGAATCAGGGTGGTGAGCATCTTGACCACGGTCGACTTACCGGCACCGTTCGGGCCGAGGAACCCATAGATCTCGCCTCGCTGAACGGCAAGATCAACGGAGTCAACGGCGACAACATCGTCGTAGGTACGACGGAGGCCGCTGGTTGTGATCGCTGGTTCCCCCATTGGCTGGACCCTATCTGAGCTGATCGCTCGAAGACCCGAGAGTAAGTGCGGCTAGCAGGCCCGAGGCAAGGACGAGCCCGGCACCGATTCGAACAGCATCGTCAAACGCTCCACCCAGGACTTCAGGGTCGGAGAGACCTGTGCCGGTCAGCCCCACCAACGGAGGAATGGCGGCAATGGCCAGAAGCCCTCCCGTCCGAGCGGCCGCATTGTTGAAGCCCGAGGCAGTGCCGGCTTGATCGTCGGGCACAGCGCCAAGCGCGGTTGAGGTGACGGGAGCAACGGTGAGCGCCAGCCCACTACCGAACACCAATACAGCGGGGAGAATCTCGGTGGGCCAGGACGGTGATGTTCCGACCCTGGTGAGCAGCAGCATGCCGGCGGCGATCAACACCGGACCCACCGTGAGCGGAACCCGGGGCCCGATTCGGCCCGCCAAACGACCGGCCCTCCGTGAGAAAAGCATGAGCAACAACGTCACCGGCAACAGGGAGGCTCCAGCCTGAAGGGCGGTATAGCCACCGACCACCTGAAGATGCACCGACAAAAGGAAGAAGACAACGGCCATCCCTCCGTACAGGACGATGGTGATGAGGTTGGCAACGGCAAACGTCCGGCCCGTCAACAGCCCGAGGGGAAGGAGCGGGTTGGCATGTCGAGTCTCGACCCAGGTCAACAAAGCCAGCGAAAGAATGGCGGCCGCAGCCGCAGCCCGTTCAACTGCACCGAAGCCCGAGCCGCTCTCGATGAAGGCGTAGGAAACCGATCCGAGAAGCACGGTCGACAGAACCGCACCGATCCAATCGAGTGGCTCCTCCCTGGCGTTCCGGGCCGCCGACTCCGGCACGTTACGGCTGAGCACAAGGACGGCCGCTACCAACGGGAGGTTGAGAACGAAGATCCACCGCCAGCCGGCGGCATCGATCAGGACGCCACCGAGCAGTGGTCCGGTAGCCCCGGCCACTCCCCCCAACCCCGACCACAGACCCACCCCGGCCGCCCGGTCTTCCTTGGCCAGGGTGGCTTCGATGATAGAGAGACTGCCCGGGGTAAGAAGCGCGCCGCCGATCCCCTGCAACAGCCGGGCCGCTATCAGCCAGCCGATGGTTGGGGCCACAGCGCAGGCCAAAGACGCCGCACCAAAGAAGACCACGCCGCTTCGGTAGACCCGAACTCTTCCGAACCGATCACCCAACGAGCCGCCGACCAAGATCAGCGAAGCCAACGTAAGGGTGTAGCCATTGAGGACCCATTGTTGTTGAGCCGAGGTAGCTGCCAGTTCCCTGGCCAGCGTCGGCAGTCCGACGTTGACGACGGTTCCCGTAAGTGTTGCCACCGCCGAACCGATGACGGTGGTGGCCATGATCACCCGGCCGGTTCCGCTGGCAAGCGAAACGGTGCCGGCGATGGGCACTACGCGGTCAGTCGCCGTACCACTCGATCCCGCCCCGACCGGCCTGCTTGGCAATCTCGACCTGAGCCATGGTCAGCTTGGCCAACTGGTTCATGTGCACCTCGTCGGGCC
>CALHBU010000441.1 GCA_937930655.1 uncultured Acidimicrobiales bacterium
TCACCCGGCAACCGATGGTCTCGACCAGATGCAACATCGGCCCACCAACACCGCAGCCGATATCGAGCACGTGGTGATCGGCGGTGACCCCAGCGGCTGCTGCCAACGCATCGGTCGACTCCCTGCCCCCCATGGACAGGAAGTCGTCGGAGTACATGGCCTGCATGACGGCCACGCCGGTGGTGTTGTAGTTCTGGCGAACTGCGGCCTCGACCGCAGCCGCATCGGGCGCAGTGCCCTCAGAGACGATGATCAGATCCGTTCGATGAGCGTGCCGGTCCCGAGACCGCCACCACAGCACATGGTGATGACGCCATACCGGCCACCGGTGCGGTGCAGCTCGTGCACGGCCTTGGTGGTGAGGAAGCAACCGGTGCCGCCTAGGGGATGGCCGAGGGAGATGGCACCGCCATTGGGGTTGACCTTGTCCATGTCGGAACCCAGCGTCTTCTGCCATGAGAGAACAACCGAAGCGAAGGCTTCGTTGACCTCGAACACGTCGATGTCATCGACGGTGAGACCTTCACGCTCGAGCACCTTCTGGGTGGCCGGAATGGGGCCTTCGAGCATGAGCACCGGGTCGCACCCAACGAGAGCCGACTGAAGCACCCGAGCCATCGGCGTGACACCGAGCTCTTGAGCCTTGGCCGCGCTCATCAGCAGTACTGCGCTAGCACCGTCGGCAATCTGGGACGAGGTGCCGGCGGTGTGAACGCCGTCTTCACGGGCAACCGGCTTGAGCGAGGCCAGCTTCTCCATCGAGGTATCGCGGGGGATCTCGTCCCGGGTGACAGTGATGGTCTCGTCGGTCTTGTTGCCGTCGTCATCGAGCACCGGGGCCTCGATGGGAATGATCTGAGTCTCGAACCGACCCTCGGCGATGGCAGTGGCGGCTCGCTCCTGGGACTGAAGCCCGAAGCTGTCGGTGTCTTCACGGGTGAGTCCGTACTTCTCGGCCATCCGTTCGGCGCCTTCGAACTGGCTGGTGAACTCGAAGTGCTCGAAGTACGAGCGGCTGACCGGCTTGCCGAGACCGGTCTTGGCACCGGCATAGGCATCGGAACCGATGGGCAGGATGCTCATGGCCTCAACGCCGCAGGCCATCACAACGTCTTCGACACCCGAAGAAATCAAGGCGTGAGCGGTGTTGACCGCTTGCTGGGACGAACCACACTGAGCATCGATGGTCGTGCACGCCACTTCCTCAGCACCGCCGTGGCTGAGCCACGCGGTCCGGGTGATGTTCATGGCCTGGGCGCCGACCTTGTTGATACATCCGCCGACGACCTGACCAACATCGGCCGAGGTCACACCGGCCCGCTTGATGACCTCCATCATGACCGGTCCGAGTACGTCGGACGGATGGGCACCGGCCAGTGAGCCGTTGCGCTTGCCGACCGGCGACCGGCCAGCTTCGACGATCACGACATCGTTCGGTGAGAGTTCTGCGGCTGCGTTCATTGTTCGCTCCTCTAAGGATCTGCTCTGTCGGAATCGTACCTATCCGACCTCGACCGCGCCTTTTCCTACGACAACCCTTCCCCCAGGGGGTTTTGGGGGATTGTCCGCACAGACCCGGACCGTCCGGTCCCCCACGCTTAGGACATGGCCCAACCAACACCTCCCCTCGACCCCCGGCTTCTCAACGCCCGGGCCGGCGAACGCACCACTGCTGTCGCTACTGCTGCCGTCGGCGCCGCCCTTCTGATCGCCGCAGCCGGAACCTTCATCGCCATTACCTGGGAAACCATGGGGCTCGCCGGCAAGGCCGGTGTGATCGGCTTCATCGCCCTCGCAGCCCTGGCTGGCGGCCACGCTCTACGCAAGGCCGTCCCCGGAGTGGCGGCAGTGCTGGTTCACCTCGGTGGCTTTCTGATTCCCATCGATGTCGGCGGAGTAGCAACCGCTCTCGGCCTAGAGCGTCCTCAGGTCGGCGTTCTGGCTGGCATCGTCGGCGCAGTCGTCCTCTTCGGGCTCGATCGTCGCCAGTCGCCATTCATGGCGGCCGGTCGGGTTCTGTCTCTCGGGGCAGCCGGGCTCGGGCTGGCTGCCATCGTCGGCGGACCTCCTGCGCTTCCGCTACTGGTTCTGGCGTCGGTGGCCATCGGCCTGTCGGTGCGGTCCGACCGGTTCGCCGTCGATGCCCTCGGACTCGCCCTTGTGAGCGCAATCGGTCCTCTCCTCGGGTACGGCTCCTCCTTCAGTCGGGATGGCAGCTTCATCGACTGGTTGGCCGACCTGACCGCCACCCAACCGTTGACGACAACAGCCATCGCCGCCGTAGCGATTGGCCTCTGCCTCCTCACTTCCCGTCTTACCTCTCGTCGATGGCCCGGCCTGGTGGTGGCCGGTGTCATCGGCGCCATCGCCACTCCCGACATCGTCTCACTCATCGGTACCTACACAAACGAAATGCTGGTCCTCCTAGCCGCCAGTGCGTTGTTGGCCAGGCTGGTGGTTCATCAGTCCGGGGCCCACGGTTGGCACTGGTTGGTCGACCACTACACCTGGTTCGTCACCGCACTTGCTGGGTTGTTCGTCTTGGACCAGATGGGCAATGGCCAGCAGCTCGCACTTCTGGCCACCGCGGCGCTTCTCATCGGCAGCTGGTTAGCAGCCGACCTCGCGTCAGGTCTTCGTTTGGACTCTCACCGTCACCCCCTGCTGGCGCTCTGGCACGGCAGCAGCGGCCCGGTCTCGACATTCGGTTTGACCACAGCGTCGATGCTCCTGGCAGCCGGAACTGCTGACTTTCTGCAAGCCGCTGCCGTCGTCGTCACCGCAACCACCTTCCTTGGGCTGAGCGAACGCAAGCACGCCACCTTGGTTGCCCGCTCAGGATTCGTTCTTGGACTCCTGCTGGCGCTCGGAGACGCCACCGCGGTCATGGTCATCGGGATAGCCGCGGCCAGTCTTCTGATGGCTCGGGCTCTGTTGGACTATCACGCTGGGGCCGCCCCCCGGACCGCTCGTTTCACCCAGTTGATGGGGCTCGGACTGTTGGGCTTAGCCGTCATTCGCTTTCCCATCGAGAACCAGGTCGGAATCGTCGGAGCGCTCGGGGCCGCCGCTGCTGCCACCCTCGCCGTAGTCATCGTCGGGCTAGCTGCCGACCAGCTACCAATACCGGACCTTCGACTCCCTCCCCGACTGGCTCTTGCCGTTTGCTTTGCCCCGCTTCTGGCCGATGATCTGACAACTGCCGGAATCTGGGCCATCGGGCTAGCCGTCTTGCTGCTCGTTGATCATCTCGACCGCCGACTTATCGGATCGGACGTGGTGGCCACGCCGCTCGTGATCGCCGGTACCTGGCTGATAGGGCTCGGCGAGTCCATCACTGCCATTGAGATGTACACCATTGGACCAGCGCTCGTAATGCTGTGGTTCGGTTCAAGAGCAATGCGTGGTGGCGAAAGCTCATGGATTGGGCTGGCACCCGGTTTCGTTCTGTTTGGCACCAGCGCACTGTTGGAACGACTGGCCGAGGGCCCCGGCTGGCACGGGGCGCTGGCCGGAGCGGTTGGTTTGGCTGCCCTTGGTCTTGGTGTCGAACGCAAGTGGAGCGGACCCACCATCAGCGGAGGCCTGTTGCTGGGAAGCGTGGTGTTGATCGAGGCATCGGCCGTCGTGCCCCGCATCCCGGTTTGGATGCTGTTGGCTATAGGAGGTTCGGCGCTGCTGGTGCTGGGAGTGGGCCTTGAACGACGGGCCGGCGTTGGCCAGGCTGCCGGCTTCCGGGCCACGTGGGCCCAGTTCAACTAGTCGACTACTTCACGAGCCGAACACTCAGCGCAGTTGTGTAGCACTCTCCGTAGCAATACGGCTACAGTCGATGAGGTGGCGAGAGTACCTACGCATGGATTGCGACACGAGGCCGGCCTGAACGCAGGCCGAGTCCTTCCCCTAGAGCACGGACGCTACGCGTTCGGACCAAAGAACACCGGTGAGGGCGATCGGGAGAGAACCGACGGAACTGGTCCCGAACCAAGCGAGGTCACCTTTGAGCTAGAGGTGAATGACGACGGCGTCGTGCTCACACCAGTCGGTGTGCCGGTAGCGGTCGATGGACGACCAATCTCGGTTGCGACCCCGGTGCTACATGGGCAGATCATCGAAGCCGGTGTCGACCGGTTTGTGCTCGAACCTCACGGACGCCCGCTCGTGGCCCCGACTGCACCACGCCGACTGGTAGCGCCCCGACTCGAGCCGCTTCCCTCCGCCAGCGCCATCCGGCGCCGGCGAGCCAAGAAGAGACTGGCCGAGACCCAGGAACGGCGCCAGCGCCACCTGTCTCAGTTCGAGGTTGATACCGAGAAGGCACTCCGGGCCGAATCGATTGGTCGACGAACGGGCGTTGGCCTACCAGTCGATGTCACCCGGGCGGCCGAAAACGGGACAGCCCATGCCCTTGCCCGCAGCGGCGCCATGGCCATTGGACTAACAACGGGGCCCGTTGCCTTCAACCCCGATGTCACAGGCAACACCGCGGGCGAAGTGGGCGAAGTGCTCGGCCGTTACAGCCGACTGTCGTCGGTTCCATTCATCATCGACCTCAACCATCACCGCCTCGGTCTGGTCGGCCCTCGGGATGCCATTCTTTCGGTCAGTCGCCATTTGCTCACCGCCAATGCCACCGGGACCGAGCCCTGGCTCATCGATCTCCGCGTCTCGCCTGAGCAGACCGACGACTGGGGCCCGCTCGCCACGCTGCCAACCCTTGCTCGGCCGGTCGACCGGCTCCTCGTACTCGACGGGGTCAGTACCGATCTTGACCCACCGTCAGCGATTGCTCTTGCCCACGATGCCGCAACTCTGCCCATCGGCTGCTCAGCGGTGCTCACCATCAACGCCGATGGATCGGCCACCATCTCCCTGGGTGAGGACGAACCGGTGGGCGTCATACCGCTCGGAATCGGAGCCGATCATGCCGCCGATATCGGCCGCCGGCTTCAACAAAGTGGTATCGCACCGCAGTCGCAGATGGCCCCATCCCAACCAGTCGCCGCCCCGGTCGCGCCACCCTCACCCAGCGCTCCGAGACCGAGCACCCCACCACCGAGCACTCGACCAGCGAGCACTCGACCACCGAGCGCTCCGCCACCGAGCAGGTCGTTGCCCACTCAGCCAACAAAGGCAACCCAAACCACCGCGTCCGACGACCTGGCGACCGGGGCCGTGCTGGTCACCGGGACCGATCCGACGACTACCACCGAAGTTCTCTCGAGCTTGGCCGTCGATCTCCTCGTCCGACCGGAAAACCGGAACCTGACGGTCCATGTGATCGATGCTGGTGACCGGTCGCTCATCCGCTTGCGGCAGCTCGACCAAACCGGAGGCTACGCCCCAGCCGACGACCTTGGAGCCATCGAAACGCTGCTCGGAGCTATCGAACGTGGCCTCACCACGCCAACGCCCCAGCCAGCGGTTCTGATCGCCAATCAGATAGGCCCGCTGTTGTCGTTCCTCGAACGGGTACAGCGTCTCGATTTGGTCGACAGGATCACCAGCCTCATCGGGTTCCACGACCGGGTACGCCTGCTGGTGGCGGCATCGGGACCCCTCCCCTCCGACATCGACGACCGATTACTGGATCGCTTCGCCACCCACCTCAGTTGCGACGACGAACAGAATGGACGGCTGGCGTCGGGACGCGACGAGCGAACGATCTCTATCTCGAGCTTGTCCGGGCACGATCTGACCAGCTCGGTGGCCGGTCTGGTCAGCGCCGAAACCTAGGCCTGCTCGGGCCGAAGGGTCGGGAACAACACGACGTCACGGATGGTGTGCACGTCGGCCAGCAACATGACCAAGCGGTCGATGCCGATACCCAGACCACCGGTAGGGGGCAGCCCGTATTCCATGGCCCGCAGGTAGTCCTCGTCGACCACCATGGCCTCGTCGTCGCCGTCGTCTTTCTGGCGAGCCTGGTCTTCCATGCGGGCACGCTGCTCGTCGGGGTCGATGAGTTCGCTGAACGCATTACACAACTCGCGGCCAGCCACGATGGCTTCGAACCGCTCGGTGAGGCCCGGCTTGTCCCGATGGTCTCGGGACAGGGGCGACACCTCTTTGGGGTAATCGGTGACAAAGACCGGACCCCACAGCGATGCCTCGGTGGTCTTCTCGTAGATCTCGAGGATCAGCTTGCCCGGGCCGTAGCCATCTTTGACCTCGACACCGTGACCCTCGGCTACCGACCGAAGTTCGTCCAACGGCATCTCCAGCGAAAGCTGTTGACCGGTTTGCTCCTCGATCAGATCGATCATGGTGGCCCGCCGCCAAGGAGCAGCCAGTTCGATCTCCCGATCGCCGTAGGCCAGGGTGGTGGTGCCATGGAGCTCCATGGCCAGGTGGGCCACCAGCGTCTCTACCAGCTCCATAATGTCGTGATAGTCGGCGTAGGCCTGGTAGAGCTCGAGCATGGTGAACTCGGGATTGTGCCGAGTGCTCATTCCCTCGTTGCGAAACACCCGGCCGATCTCGAAGACCCGCTCCAGTCCACCAGCGGTGAGGCGCTTGAGATAGAGCTCGGGGGCAATGCGGAGGAACAACTCGGAATCGAGCGCATTGTGATGGGTGGTGAACGGTCGAGCCAGGGCCCCGCCGGGAATGGGATGAAAGATCGGGGTCTCGACCTCCATGAACCCACGGTCTTCCAGCCAGCGACGGATCAGCGAGATGATCTTGGAGCGCATAACGAAGACGTCGCGGCTCTCTGGTGTGACCCAGAGATCGACATAGCGCTGTCGGTAGCGGGTGTCGGGGTCGGAGATGCCGTGCCACTTGTCGGGAAACGATCGCCGAGTGGGGGCCAGCAGCGTCCACTGCTCGACCTTGACCGACAGCTCTCCTTTGCGGGTCTTCATGACCTCGCCGGTTACGCCGATCCAGTCACCCAGGTTCAGCTCGCAGAAGGCGGCGAACTCGGGGGTGACCTTGCCAGGGGCGAAAAGCTGAATACGGCCGGTGCCATCCTGAAGCGTGCCGAACGCCAACTTGCCCTGGACCCGGCGGAGCATGAGCCGCCCGGCAATGGTGGCTTGCTCGCCGGTCTCTACACCGTCGTCTATCTCGCCATGAGCGGCCCGTAGAGACTCCGCTGTCGCCGTCGGCTTGAACGTGTACGGAATGGCATCAGACAAGGTCAGCCGCCAGTGAGATTGCTGGAGCCGGCGGTTCGGCTGGCCGCGGTGACCAGTTCACGGCCTTCCGGACCCATCTGGCGGCCCAGGATGCTCTCCATCACGATGATGGCCTTGGCGGTCTCGGGCACCATGCCGGTCCAGCGGAGATAGCCAGCCATTACTCCCGCCAGGCGGTCGCCGACCTCTTCCCCGTGGATGAGGAGCTTCGAGCCGGCATTGAGGAGGTTCTGAAGCTCCGGATAGATCTGCGCCAGGGCCGTTTCGGCATCGAGACTGGGCGCAAGCGGCCAGTGCCGCCACGGCAACCCAAGCTCGTCGTAACTGTGCAAATTGTGGTTCGAGGGGATGAGGGAGATGACGAACGCGAAGTCGTTCTCCCGGATCCAGATGATCTCTTCTTGCCGACGTACCCGGCGATGATTGCCGCCGTAGCCACCCGGACGCTCGCAGATGGCCAGCTGTCCATCGATGATCCATTGGAAGTGCCGGGGCTTAATGCCCTGGGCCCACTTTCCTTTTGCCATCGAGGCAACTCCTTACGGGTCCGGCGGATGATCTCCGATCGTAGCGAGACGATCAGTCCTCGGCGCATTCGATTCGAAGGATGCCATTTGTTCTTGTCACCCGACGGCCTCCAGGAAGCTCGCAGGCTCGTCGTCGATGCCAGGCCACGTCCAACACCCGGCCCAGTTCTGCCGCTGACGGAGGATGCCCTTGGTCGTCCCGCAGCCACGCCCGCAGAGCGGCTGAGGCCACCGAAGGGAGGGCACCCTGGAGAGATGCGGTTGAGGTTGGCTCGAGCCCGGCAGCCAACTCGTCAAGGTCGTCGCTGACCGTTCGAAGCTGGTGAGCGGCACGATCCAGAACCGGCACGGGG
>CALHBU010000442.1 GCA_937930655.1 uncultured Acidimicrobiales bacterium
GCCTCGGTAGCCTTCCGGGTGTGGCAGCTCAGTTCATTTACACGATGCACAAGGTCGGCCGGTATCACCCGCCCGACCGTCAGGTCCTGGAGAACATCTCGCTCTCGTTCTACCCCGGAGCCAAGATCGGCGTGCTTGGGTCCAACGGCTCGGGTAAGTCGTCACTTCTCCGAATCATGGCTGGCGTCGACGATGGTTTCAGCGGCGAAGCCCGACTCACCCCGGAATTCTCGGTCGGCTATCTCGAACAGGAACCACAGCTCGATCCCGACAAAGACGTTCGGTCCAACGTCATGGACGGAGCAGGCGAGACAGTCGGGCTTCTGGCCCGCTACGAGAAAGTTCTCGCTGGCTGGTCAGACCCCGATGCCGATTACGAGAAGCTCGGTGCTGAGCAGGCCGAGCTTGAAGCCGAGATAGAAGCCGCCCAGGGCTGGGATCTCCAGCGGACCATCGAGATCGCCATGGAAGCTCTGCGTCTCCCGCCCGGTGATGCCGGCGTCGAGAACCTCTCGGGCGGTGAGCGTCGACGGGTCGCTCTGTGTCGCCTCCTGCTGTCGACTCCTGACCTACTGCTCCTCGACGAGCCAACCAACCACCTCGACGCCGAGTCGGTCAGCTGGCTCGAGCGCCACCTCAGCGACTACCCGGGCACCGTTGTTGCCATTACCCATGATCGCTATTTCCTCGACAACGTGGCCCGTTGGATTCTCGAACTCGACCGGGGCAAGGGCATTCCCTTCGAGGGGAACTACAGCAGCTGGCTGGAGCAGAAGCAGGACCGACTCGATTCCGAGCAACGGGCCCAGGCGGCCAGAAAGCGCACTCTGGCTCGGGAACTCGACTGGGTTCGCATGGGAACAAAGGCCCGGCAGGCCAAAGGAAAAGCGCGCCTCACGTCCTACGAAACACTGCAGACCGAGGCAGAGGCCTACGACCCACAGGAGGAAAAGGTCCAGATTCACATTCCTCCCGGTCCTCGCTTGGGCGACCAGGTCATCGAGGTCAAGAACCTCAGCAAAGGATTCGGCGATCGTCTCCTCATCGAGGATCTCTCGTTCACGCTGCCTCCGGCTGGCATCGTCGGCGTGATCGGCGGCAACGGCGCCGGTAAGACAACGCTGTTCAACATGCTCATCGCCGCCCACACCGGCGAAGGCGAAAAGCCCGACAGCGGTGAGATCACCATTGGCTCCACGGTGGACCTGGCGTACGTCGATCAATCCCGCGACGAGTTGGATCCCAATAAGACCGTCTACGAAGAGATCACCGAAGGGCACGACACCCTGGAGATCGGTGGCAAAGAAGTCAACGGTCGGGCCTATGTGGCGTCGTTGAACTTCAAGGGCTCGGATCAACAGAAGAAGATGGAGGTGTTGTCCGGTGGCGAACGAAACCGGGTCCACCTGGCCAAGGTTCTCAAACGAGGGGGCAACGTTCTGTTCCTCGACGAACCAACCAACGACCTTGATGTCGACACATTGCGGGCTCTCGAAGATGCCCTCGAACGGTTTCCCGGCTGCGCCGTGGTCATCAGCCATGATCGCTGGTTCCTGGATCGCATCGCCACCCACATACTGGCCTTCGAAGGCAATTCTCAGGTCCGGTGGTTCGAGGGCAACTTCTCGGAGTACGAAGAGTTCTGCGAGCGAGAGCTCGGTCCCGATGCCGGCCCGGCCCCGGTGACCTACAAGCCGCTGGTGCGCTGATCGGGGTCCAAGAGGCAATGGGAGTCGGGGAGCACTAATAGGAGAGGCCTTGCCGCCGATGGGTAGCTATGGCCTCGAATTCCTCAACGGCAACGACCAAGACGGCATCAGCCAAGAACTCCAAGAAGGCAACCGCCACCAAGACCAAGCCCACCAGTCGGGCTGTTGTTCGGCTGATTGAGGCTGGCTCCATGGTTGATTGCATTCATTGCGACACCCAGGTGAAGTTCCGGGCCCGGCAGCGTGACCAGCAGGTCATCTGCAACGTGTACGACAAGGGTGTCTGGAAGCGCGTCGAGCATTATCACCTCGATTGCTACACCGAGGCCGACAAGCCCTACGGCAAACCGGCAGAGAAGGCCTAGGCGGTCACAGCCCAATAGAGTCGGCTCCGTGACTGCAACCTCTGAAGACCATCAGCTGGCTCACGATTTGGCCGCTGAAACCGGCGAACTCTTGATGGCGGTCCGCGACCGCTTGGTGACCGCCGGAGCCACAGCTGGTGAGCTGAAGGACACCGGCGACTCCGAAGCCCACAATCTGATTGTCCAACGACTGGCCGAGGCCCGCCCAGACGACGCAGTGCTCTCCGAGGAAGGCAAAGACAATCTCGATCGCCTCACCGCATCCCGAACCTGGATCGTCGACCCCCTCGACGGCACCAGGGAGTTCAGCGAGCCACCGCGCGTCGACTGGGCCGTACACATCGCCCTAGTCATGGATGGCTCTCCTGTAGCCGGTGCGGTGGCCCTACCCGGCCAATCGACCGTGCTCAGCACCCATCAGGCACCCGTCCTGGCCGATCCGCACCCCGACGCACCTCGGGTCATCGTGAGCCGTACCCGACGCCCGCCGGCTGCGGTTGAGCTCGCTGCCGAGTTGGACGCCAGCTACATCGAAATGGGTTCGGCGGGAGCCAAGGCCATGGCCGTGGTTCTCGGCGAAGCCGACATCTACGCCCATTCCGGCGGCCAGTACGAGTGGGACAACTGCGCTCCTGTGGCGGTGTGCCGTGCCGCCGGCCTCCACTGCTCCCGACTCGATGGCTCTCCGTTGGTGTACAACAACGAAGACACCTACCTGCCCGACCTGTTGATCTGTCGACCGGAGTGGGCCGACCGCTCGTTGGAGATCCTCAACCGCTCCTGACACCGCGCGATCTCCAAGAAACAGTCCTGGTGTCAGGAGACACATGGCTCCGATCCCCGTTCTGGGCTCCGATCGGCCCACAATGAGAGGGTGACCACCGAACTGGACCCGAGTTCCCGGACTGAGATCGACGATCTGCATCTCGGTTCGTTCAGCGACGACCAACCCTGGAGTTTGCTGAAGAGGCCACCGACCTGGCGCCACCTGGTCGATGCCCTGCGTCGTGACCAGACCCGTCTTCTTCCTCGGTTGACCAAGCCACCACTCCTTCCACCGGTGGCTCGAGCCGCGGTGGTGATTCGAGTCCTTGGTCTCGCAGTGGTGATTTGGGCTGTGACCGCTAGAGGTAAGTCACACTCAAAGGCCGACATCTCTCGCCGGGTTCGGGAGTCGGCCGAGAAGTTGGGAACCACCTACATCAAACTGGCGCAGATCATCAGCGCCGGTGAAGGGGTGTTTCCCCGAGAGTTGGTCGACGAGTGCAAGAAGTGCCGGGACCAGGTGCCGGCCGAGCCTTGGGAATCGGTGGTCGAGACAATCGAGTCCGAGTTGGGACGACCTATCCACGAGGTGTTCCGCTACATCGAGCCGACGCCACTCGCCGCAGCATCCATTGCCCAGGTACATGCCGCTGAGTTGCAGACCGGCGAACACGTCGTCATCAAGGTCCAGCGTCCGGGCATCGACGAACTAGTCAAGAAAGATCTCCGGGTTCTGGCCTGGTTGGCCCAGTTTCTTGTCGGTCGCATTCCGGTGTCGGCGCTGGCCAACCCACCGGCGTTGGTCGAGCTCTTTGCCGAGACCATTGTCGAAGAGCTCGACTTCCGCATCGAGGCGGCCAACATGCTCGATGTGGCCAAGGTGATGGTCGATCTCGAACAGCGGGGCTTCGTTGTTCCCCGGCCCCACCCCGAACACGTGACCCAACGAGTCCTTGTGATGGAGCGCCTCAACGGCTTCAAGTTCGACGATGTGGTTGGCATGAAGGACGCGGGAGTCGACACCCAAGCCGTCGTCAAGACCGGCATGCTGGGGTTCCTCGAAGGTGCCTTCCTCCATGGGATCTTCCACGGCGACCTTCACGGCGGCAACCTCTTCGTTCTGCCCGACGGCCGCACTGCGCTTCTCGACTTCGGTATTACCGGCCGCCTGACCCAGGGCGAACGCATGGCGTTTCTGCGCATGATGATGACTGCCACCATGAACGATGTCAGGGGCCAGGTTGAAGCGCTTCGTGACCTTGGCGCTCTTCCTCACGACACCGATGTCGATGCCGTCATCGCCGATCTGGGACTCGATGGTCCACCCCTCGACCCCACCCAGATCGATCCCGACGAGCTGGTGAAGGAATTGCAGCGAGTCATCAAGGCGCTGCTTGGCTACGGCGCCCGGATGCCAAAGTCCTTGATGCTCTACGTGAAGAACCTGATCTTCATCGATGGCGCCATCGCCACCTTGGCACCCGAGCTCGACATGTTCGCGGTGGTCACCGAGATCGGCACCCACTTCGCCACTACCCACGGCGCCGCCATCTCAGCCCAGCTCGGCATGCCGGCCGAGACGTGGGATGTCGATCTTGATGGGGTTAAGGCCGGCTTCGGCGTCGACCCGGCCACCACCGAGCGGCTGACCTACGCCGAACTCCAGGAGCGGCGGGCACTGATCCACAAACGACTCACCGGGCGCTCAGTCGAGTAGAACAGAGGCATGCGTCTGGTCATTGCCGATTGCACGGTCGACTACGACGGCCGGCTCACCGCCCACCTCCCTCAAGCTCGCCGGCTGATCATGGTCAAGGCTGATGGGTGTGTGGCAATTCATGCCGATGGCGGCGCCTACAAGCCGCTGAATTGGATGAATGCTCCCAACGTGCTCACTGAGCACGACGATCACTGGACGGTCGTGAGCCCCAAGGGTGAGGAACTGCTGATCACCCTGCACGAAGTGTTCGAGGACACCGCCCACGAGCTAGGCAACGACCCCGGTCTGCAGAAGGACGGCGTCGAGGCCCACCTCCAGGAGCTTCTGTCGGTCGACCCTGAGCAATTGGAAGACGGGCTCAAGCTGATCCGTCGAGAGTTCCCGACCGAGGTCGGTCCCGTCGACCTGTTATGCCGCGACGCCGAGGGCCACACCGTTGCCATCGAGATCAAGCGGCGGGGCGAGATCGACGGTGTCGAGCAACTCACTCGCTACCTGGACTTCCTCAACCGGGATGCAAACCTGGCTCCGGTTCGCGGCATGTTCGTGGCTCAGGAGATCAAGCCCCAGGCCAAAACCCTGGCCAACGATCGAGCCATCGACACCCAGGAAGTCGACTACGACATTCTCCGCGGCATCGAGCGCCCCCAACAAAAGCTCTTCTAACCCAAAACTGGCAGCTCCCAGCCGGGTCGACTCCACTCTCAGCTGCCAGTTTTACGCTCCCCACAAAATTGGCAGCCCACGGTTGGGTCGGCTCCGCTCTCAGCTGCCAGTTTCGGGACGCGAGTTGGCTGTCATAGGGCCTGGTCATCATGGGTTCATGCTTGTAGACGACGCTTCACGCGCCGTGCTCGAGCTTGCAGCCACTCAGTACGGAGCGTTTCACCGACGTCAGGCTGCCGAACTTGGTTTCTCAAACGATCGACTCCGAAGGGGGGTTCGAACCGGCTTTCTCCTACCGGCGGTGCCGAACGTCTTCGTGATCCGTTCCTCACCACCTTCGTGGAGACAAACTCTCATGGTGGCCAGTCTTTCCGGTGCCGTCGCTTCCCACCGGGCCGCTGCCGCGCTACACGGTCTCGATGGGTTCCGCGAAGGCGTGCGGGAGGTCAGCGTGCCCCGGGAGCAGGAAGGCAGGTTTCCCGCCATGTTCTGCCACCGGTGGAGTCGCACGGACGAGGGAGACGTTTGTGTCATCGAGGGCATTCGCACAACGTCAGTCCCGCGAACGTTGGTACAGCTCGGTCTGGTGACAACGAAAGACCGAGTCGAGCAGGCCCTTGACTCGGCACTGCGCAACGGCGCAGAGTTGGCCGCCATCGAGGATGCCCTACGTCGACTTTGGCGCCGGGGCCCTACTGGCGCCGGTGTGCTTCGAGAGATCCTCGAAGACCCCGGCAGAATTGGGAAGCTGCCCGACTCCTGGTTCGAACGCCGACTCAGTTCGCTGCTTCAGGCCCGAGGTCTACCCAAACC
Source organism: uncultured Acidimicrobiales bacterium (assembly GCA_937930655.1). GTDB lineage: Bacteria > Actinomycetota > Acidimicrobiia > Acidimicrobiales > SZUA-35 > JAHECQ01. The sequence continues at coordinate 6,039 of CALHBU010000442.1, forward strand.
GCGCCTTCAGCACCCGGTACGCACCGGTACATCGGTCCGCCGCCTCGACCTGGCCTACCCCGACGTCATGCTCGGTCTCGAAGCCCACTCCCGGCAGTTCCATTTCGGGCAACAGCAGGTCAAGGCCGACCATGTCCGAGATATGGAGCTGACCGGCCTGGGCTGGCAGCTGATCTACGTCACGTGGGCCATGACCAACGAGCCAGACAAGCTCGCCGACCAGGTTGCCCGTGCGTACCAAACGCGAAACTGGCAGCTGGGAGGCGGGTAAACCCCACTCTCAGCTGCCAGATTCGGGAAGGTGCGGAAACTGGCAGCTCACGGTCGGGCGGACCCCACTCTTGGCTGCCAGTTTCATGGAGGTCGGGCGCTAGGTGTGGGTGAGGCCACCGTTGTTGATGACGACCCGGCCATCGCTGCCCTTGGTCTGGAAGGTGACGTGTCCGTCGCCGTCCTTCCACATATCGACGGTGAGCGCTTCGCCCGGCAGCACCGGCGAACTGAAACGACCTTCCATGGCGTGGAAGCGAGAGGTGTCGCCCTCGCAAATTCCGTGCAGCAGTGCCCGGCCGGTGAACCCGTAGGTGCAGAGACCGTGGAGGATCGGCCGTGGGAACCCACCGACGTCGCTGAACTGCTTGTCAGAGTGGAGGGGATTCTTATCTCCGGACAGCCGATAGAGCAGCGCCTGGTCGTCCCGGGTCTGATACGTGATGGACAGATCAGGGTCGGTGTCGGGAGCAACGTTGGCCTTCTCGGTCGGACCGCGATCGCCGCCCCAACCACCCTCACCGTTGATGAAGATGGCCGATGTGGTCTCGAAAAGCGGATCGCTCTCGCCCACCAGGGTGGCGACCGTCTTTGTTGCCACTACCGCACCCTTGCCCTTGTCGTAGATGCCGGTGATCTCGTCCACCGTTTCTATCTCACCTTCGACGGGGATCGGCTTGTGCAGCGCAATGCCCTGCTCACCGTGAACCATCATCCGGGTGTCATACGAACCAAGCGCCGACATGGCCGACTTGCCACCGGTGGCCGTGAAGCCGCTGACGACCACAAAGGTGGGAAGCACCTTCTGGTCAACCCCGGCGGTGTTCTCGGTGGTGAACTCCAGTTCGGCTCCTACCGGATCCTCGGCCCCGGCTCCCACGCCAACGGCGTAGAGCAAGCAGCGGTCCTTGTCCCAAGAAGCCCGGCGAGGTTCGCCCTTGGCTCCTACAGCGTCGTGATTGATAGGCATGATGTGCTCCAGTCGTAACGTTCGGTTGAAGGTGTTGAGATCTAGTAGGGCGTCGGGAAGCCGGGGCCGGTGATGGGGTTGCCGGCCATGTCGCGGTTGGGCTGGGCGTCCTTCATGAGTCCCTGGACCACCGAGCCGAGGGCGGTGGGGTCGTCGAGTGCCTCGTGCATTGGACCCTGGTGCCAAGTATTGGCAATGCCGAGACCCCGACCGCTTGCTTGGAATACTCGCCCGGTAACCGGTGCCGACTCCTTGCTGACCAACCAGGTGGCAATGGGGGCAATCCAACGGGGGCTCATCATCTCCTTGCCCTCCTCGTCCATCTCGCCCATGCCGAGGTTCTCGGTCATACGGGTAAGCGCTCCGGGAGAGATGGCGTTGACGGTGACGCCGTAGCGAGCGAGCTCCTGGGCGGCGATGACGGTGAACGAGGCGATGCCAGCCTTGGCTGCGCCGTAGTTGGTCTGCCCTGGGTTGCCGTAAATGCCGGACACCGAGGTGGTGTTGATGATCCGGCCGTCGTTGGTCTCGCCGGCCTTGGACCGCTCACGCCAGTAGGCAGCGGCCCAACGGGCCGGAGCGAAGGTGCCCTTGAGGTGCACCTTGATGACAGCGTCCCACTCGGCCTCGGTCATGTTGGTGAGCATGCGGTCACGCAGGATTCCGGCGTTGTTGACCACCGCATCGAGGCCTCCGAAGGTCTCAACCGCTTGGTTGATCATGCGCTGGGCACCTTCCCAGTCGGACACGTCATCGCCGTTCACAACAGCTTCGCCGCCCATGGCAGCGATTTCGTTCACCACGGACTGGGCCGGGCTGACATCGTCGCCGGTGCCATCGACATTGCCGCCCAGGTCGTTCACGACAACCTTGGCGCCGTGCTCGGCCATCATCAGTGCGTGCTCTCGGCCAATTCCTCGGCCGGCACCGGTCACGATGACGATTCTTCCCTCACACAGTCCACTCATGTCGTTTGACGCTCCTTATCAACCCGGCTTTTGCCGAATGCTGGTCCGGTTGTGGGTACAGGCGCCGGAAACCGCCGGAGTGGATCTTGTCACAGCAGGGACACTGCATGAAAAGCTGACGCGGAACTGCCCCCTTCCCATGCCAGACTCTTTCACTGTGTCCAAGAGAAGGCGGATCGCGACAATTGCCGGGGGTATACCCCTTGGGCTCTTCTTGCTTCTCGTAGCTGGCTGGGGAATCGACACCGCCGTATCCGGCGACCGGGTGGTTCGTAACGTCTCGGTAGACGGGGTTTCGGTCAGCGGACTCGGACGCTCGGAGATCCTGGCCCGAGCCAACGATCTCACCACCCGTTTGTCCAACAATGGCGCCACGCTGAACGTAGGCGACCGGGCAATCGAGACTGATCCGGTAGCGCTCGGCGTCCGAATTGACGGCGAGCAATTGGCCGACGAAGCCCTCGATGCCCGGCGAGGCGGCTTCTTTCTCTTCCGTCCTTTCCGCTGGCTCGGCACGTTCTTCTCCGAGCACGAGCTCGACACGCCCTATGTCATCGACGAGGAGGCATCGGCCCAGGCCGTGGTCCAACTGGTCGAGAACGAGCTAGACGAGCCTCTGGAGCCCGTTCTGACCGTCTCCAACAATCGACTCGTCGTAGAACCGGGCGCCGAAGGCGCAACGCTGGCCGACGATGTTCTGGCCAACGCCCTCCCCGGGATGCTGGAAGACGGCGAGCCCTATGTCCTCACCCTGAAACCAGAGCCGCTTCTGCCCGATCTCGACACCGGAGACTTAGAGGCGCTGGCTGCCGAAGCCAACGAGGCAACTGCAGAGGACATCACCGTCCAGGTGCTGGCCTCCCAAACCGTCGTGTCGTCGGAGCAGCTCCGGAACTGGATACTGCTGGATCTCGATGGATCAAGCCCAGAATGGGTCTTCGATGAGGCCACGGTCATCGCTGAACTCCGACCTCGATTCACCGGCCTTGGCAGCGAGGATCAGCAGGCTCATTTCCGGGTGGCAAACAACAAG
>CALHBU010000443.1 GCA_937930655.1 uncultured Acidimicrobiales bacterium
AACGCCTCCGGACGGTTGAGGGTGAGCACCGTGATGTGCGGTTCCGGATGAGTTGTCTCGACGTTGGCCATCCAACAATCGTAGGTTGAGGGGAGCCGCCAGCTAACCGATAGCCGGATGGCGAAGACGTGAGACTTACGAGTAACCGATAGTCAGATGGCGAAGCCGTGAGGCGACAGCCGAACAAGAAACAGAGGGGTTCGGGTATGAGTCATGGTGGCAAGTTGGCAGCGAAAGCTCTGAAGGCGGCGGGTGTCGAATGCGTGTTCACCCTGAGCGGTGGCCACGTGATGGGCATCTACGATGGTTGCCTCGATGAGGGCATCAAGGTGGTGGACGTTCGCCACGAGCAGGCGGCCACCCATGCCGCCGACGCATGGGCTCGCCTCAACCCCGGCCGGGTTGGCGTCGCCATCTTGACCGCTGGTCCTGGCGTTACCGATGGCGTGACCGGCGTGGCCAACGCCTGGCGGGCCAACTCGCCGATCCTGGTGTTCGGTGGTCAGGGCCCATTCAACAATCTGCGTCGCGGGTCTCTCCAGGAGATGGACCACGTGTCGGTAATGAAGCCGATCACCAAGTGGGCCGATGCCTGCTACGAAACGGCTCGGATCGGGGAGTACGTCGAAACCGCCATCCGGAACGCATTGTCGGGGGTGCCCGGCCCGGCCTTTCTCGAGATTCCCATGGATGTCCTGCATGGGCCGGTCGATCTTGACGCTGTCACCGTTCCGACCTTCCGCGACTATCGAGTGAGCGCACCAGCCGAGAAGGATCGAATTGAGGCGGCGGCGAAGCTGATCAGAGCAGCCAAGCGGCCGATGGTCATGGCGGGAACAGCCCTGAAGTGGTCCGAAGGCGGGCCTGCTCTTCGCCGCTTCGCCGAGGCCACATCCATTCCGGTGTTCACCAACGGCATGGGCCGAGGGCAGCTACCGATGAACCACGAGCAGTTCTTCAACCGGAGCCGCAAGAACGCCTTGGCCGACGCCGACCTGGTTGTCCTGGCTGGCACGCCGCTCGACTTCCGCATGAAGTACGGCGCCTCCATTCCCGCCGACGCGGTGGTGGTCCAGCTGGACCTCGATGAGACCCTTATCGGGCAGAATCGATCGGCCGACATCGGCCTGGTCGGCAATCTCGGAGCCAACCTCGATGCGCTCACTGACACGCTCGAAGCGGGCGGGGGTGTCGACTTCTCTGACTACTCAGCGACGTTGCGGGCAATAGAAGAGGAAGCCGAGACGGCGTTGGCCGCCCAGCTAACCTCCGGTGAAGTCCCCATCGACCCAATGCGTTTGTGCCGCGAGATCGCTGACTACATCGCAACCGACGACCACATGATCGTGATCGGCGATGGTGGCGACATTGTCGCTCAGTCATCGAAGGTGCTGAAGGTTCCCGAGCACGGCACGTGGATGGATCCCGGGCCTTTGGGGACACTCGGAGTCGGCATGCCGTTCGCCCTGGCCGCTCAGCTTTCCAACCCTGACAAACGAGTGATGATCATCTACGGGGACGGCTCGTTTGGTCTCAACGGTTTCGAGTTCGACACCGCTGTTCGATTCGGTCTTCCCATCGTCGGCGTCGTCGGAAACGACGCAGCCTGGGGCCAAATGATGCGTCCTCAGGCCATGCTGTACGGCAGCGATCGACTGGTGGCCACCGAACTCAACTACACCCGCTACGACAAAGTGGTCGAAGCCCTGGGCGGCCACGGCGAACATGTGGTGAAGCCCGACGACATCGCCCCAGCCTTAGAGCGAGCCTTTGCCTCTGGCCTGCCGGCCCTGGTCAACGTCGAGATGCGCCAGGACGTCGACGGTATGAAGGGCAGCACCTACGTTTGAGTTGCTTTGTTCGGCTGTCGCCTCACGGGCTTCGCCCATCTGACTAGGGCCTAGTTTGCTGGTTCGCTCCGCTTCGCAGCGTTACACCTTTTTGAACTTGCCTGGTTCTACTTCGGTGGCTTCGCCCCGGGTGACCATGCGCTCGACGTGGAGGGTGGCCGTTCGGTGCTCGACGTCGGCGATATGGCTGCCCTCGACGTGGGGCCGATAGACAAAGCGATGCTCGGCCATCTCGGCCAACGAGCGAGGCTCAGCCAGGAAGGCCAGCATCTCGTCGTGTCGTCGCCCGATGACCGCAGTAAAGCCATCGATCATCTCGACGAAGGTGTCTCGACCTTCGATCACTCCCTTGTGATGGAAGGTGACGTAGAAGTCGGCTTCCTCATCCCGAACCTGGATAAGGCTGTCTTCGAACTGCTCCAGGCTGGACCAGGCGTCGCCGTAGTAGGGGCCGAAGCCGGTGAGATCGATATCGGACAGGAAGAACACCCCGTCTGAGATTCGAAAGCCGCTGTGGCCCCGGGTGTGACCGGGCAGATGGACGGCCTCGATGGTGGTCTGGCCCAGATCCCACGTGTGGCCATCCTGGAAGCCGTCGGCGTCAGGGCGGGGAGCGTAGTTGAACTCTTCGAGGCACACGGTGGCGAAGTCGGTTCTGGCCTGGCCCTCGAAACCGTAGACGTCCAGCAGGCCCTCAAGGCTGTGAGCGGCCAGGAGATCGTCGTCGTGAATGTGCACCCTGGCCTCGGCGAACAGACCGTTACCGGGCATGTGATCTTCGTGCCCGTGGCTGTTGAGCACCGCGTCGACGCCAACGTGGGCACCACCCTTGGCCACCACCGTGACCGACGGGTCGATGATCACCGTTTCGCCCGAGCCCTCCACGACAACAGAATTGCCCGACGGATACAGCCCGTTCTCTTCACCCACCAGGACACTCACGGTGTCGGTGAGTTGGCGTCGTTGATCTCCCCAGTCCGCTATCACGGCCAGGAGACTACCCGGAGGGCCCATCATGCGCGAAGGTGGTGCCAGATGTCTGAAGTGAAATGGAACGACAGTTGGAACGAGGGACCGTCGCTCAGGCGCCCGCTGCTGCTCATGGCCTTCGAGGGTTTGTTCGATGCAGCCGAGTCGGCGACCGAGTCACTGGCGTGGATCCGCGACCGTAGTGATGCCACCGAGATCGCCGAGATCGACCCCGAGACCTACTTCAACTTTCATGAAACCCGACCCATGGTTCGGTTCGATCGCTCGGGGGCCCGAGTGATCGAGTGGCCGGTCACTCGGGTGTGGTCGTGCAAGACCGAAGCCGACCGGGACCTCATCCTGATGACCGGCATCGAACCTCAGCTTCGTTGGCGCAGCTTCGCCGACGATGTGCTCGAGGTCGTGCGCCGCAGTGGTGCGGAGATGGCGGTCACCGTCGGCGCCATGGTGGCCATGGTGCCCCATACCCGCCCGTTCCCGATCACCGGAAGCGCAGCCGATCCGGAGTTGGCTCGCCGGCTCAGCCTCGACCGGCCCAGCTATCAGGGCCCAACCGGTGTGGTCGGCGTTGTGCACGACCGGCTCGACCACTCCGAGCTACCGGTCATGTCTATTCGGGCGTCGGTGCCTCACTATGTTCCGGGCGCACCCAACCCAAAGGCCACCCGGGCCCTACTTCGTCGTATCCAACAGACAACCGCGGTGCCGACCCAGTACGAGGAACTCGACGGGGCGGTGACCGAATGGGCCGAACGGGTGGACCAGGCGGTTGCCTCCGACGACGAGAGCCGGGACTACGTGGCCCGGCTCGAACGCCAGGTCGACTCCAACGTTGAGATGTTGCCCTCGGGCGATGCCCTGGCCTCCGAACTCGAGGCCTTCCTACGGGATCACTCGGCTTCGCAAGAAGAAGGCGACGGGTCCCAGGACGACGACACCCCGTCGGGCTCCGACGAACCGTCCCCCGAGAACTAGACCGCCCGAGGGTTAGACGAACCGTTCGATGGCCCGTTGCCGCAGAAGGTGATCGGCGAGAACCAAGGCCAGCATGGCCTCGACCATGGGGACGGCCCGAGGTAGCACGCAGGGGTCGTGTCGACCCTTGGCGGCCAGGGTCACCGGGTTGTTGTCGGTGTCGACCGTCTTCTGCTCGGAGGAGATGGTGGCGGTTGGCTTGAACGCCACCCGGCCGATGATGTCGGCACCGCTGGTCATACCGCCCTGGATCCCACCCGAATTGTTGGTGGTCTGGACGGGTGAGCCATCGGGGCCGGGCTCGAACGGGTCGTTGTGGGCCAGGCCGGTCAGTCGGGTGCCAGCAAAGCCGCTACCGATCTCGAAGCCTTTGGTGGCTGGCAGCGACAGCATGGCCTTGGCCAGATCGGCGTCGATCTTGTCGAACACCGGCTCGCCCAGCCCGGCTGGCACTCCGCGAGCCACGAAGGTGACGACCCCACCGAGGCTGTCGCCGTCGCGCCGAGCCTGTTCGATGGCGTCGGTCATTTGGGCCGCGCTGGCTGGATCGGGACAGCGAGTGGGGTCGGCTTCGACGGCATCGAGGGTGACGGTGGCCGGGTCGAGGTTGGTGTCTATGTCGTGAACCTGGCTGACCCAGGCCAAAACTTCGATGTCAGAACCAGCGCTCAGCACCGCCCGGGCAACTGCTGCGGCTGCCACTCGGCCAATGGTCTCCCGAGCCGATGCCCGGCCGCCACCACGATGGTCGCGGCGACCGTACTTGGCCTGATAGGTCCAGTCGGCGTGACTTGGCCGGTAGAGATCCTTGAGATGGTCGTACGCGCCGGGGTTCTGATCGCCGTTTCGCACCATCAGTGCCAGCGCGGTACCCGTGGTGGCGCCGTCGTACACGCCGCTGAGAATTTCGACGGCGTCAGCTTCGTCCCGTTGGGTGACCAGACGGCTCTGGCCCGGACGGCGACGATCCAACTGGTACTGGATGTCGGCCTCGTTGATCGGCACCCCGGCCGGACAGCCGTCGACCGTCACCCCGACCGCTGGTCCATGAGATTCGCCGAAGGTGGTGATGCGAAAGAGCTGGCCGAACGAGCTGGTCACACGTTTGAGGGTACTGGCCCCGGCTGAGCCAACAGGGCTGTTATTGCGTACCCTCAAACCCATGGACGCAGCGGCGGGCTCGGGCACGGCCCGGGTGAAGGTTTGGATCGATCAGGACCTTTGCACCGGCGACGGCATCTGTACCGACCACGCTCCCGAAGTGTTCACCATTCTCGAGGACGGCATCGCCTACTGCCTCGAGGGAACAAAGACCTTCAACGACCCCGGTGGAGCGGCCGAATTGGCAGTGGTACCGGTGTTTCGCGAAGCCGATGTCATCGCGGCCGCTGGTGAGTGCCCCGGCGAGTGCATCTTCATTGAGTTCTCAGAAGAGGGCGCGCCCGCCGAGCTGGAACGATGACCGATCTGCGGGTTGGTGTTTCGCCACCCCTGGATGCCTTCGAGCGTTCGTTCGACGACAGGCGGGCCGATTTGGTTGCCACCGCCGATGCCGGCATCGATCACCTGCTCATTGCCGATCATGTGAGCTTTCGTGGTGGGAGCGGCATCGACGGCATCACCTACCTTGCATCGCTTTCCGGGATCGAGCCCCGACTCGACCTGTATCTCGGCGTCATGCTGTTGGCTCTTCGCCATCCGGTGGTAGCCGCTCGTCAGATCAACCAGTTGGCCCAGGCCGCTCCTGGTCGAGTCACTATTGGCGTTGGTGTTGGTGGCGAGGATCGTTCCGAGTTCGAGGTTTGCGGCGTTGACCCCGCCTCCCGGGGCCGGCGCACCAACTCGTCGCTCGACATTGTTCGGAAGCTGTTGGCCGGTGACACCGTCGACTGGGACGACGAGTTCTTTCAGCTCGACGGGGCCAAGATCCGGCCGACCCTTGACAGCACTATCCCGTTCGTGGTCGGTGGCCGCAGCGACGCCGCGCTGGAACGAGCCGGCCGGCAGGGCGATGGCTGGCTGGCCAGCTGGTGTTCGTCTCGCCGTTTTGCCCAGGGCGTCGAACGCACAGAAGCAGTAGCGGCCGAGAACGGTCGAACACCAGAGTGGCAGCACGGCCTACAGGTCTGGGTAGGTGTCGGGTCGGACTACGCAGACGCCCGCCAGTACGTGGCCAACGGCATGGAGGCGTTCTACCGAATTCCGTTCGAGGGCTTCGAGAAATACACACCGAGCGGCACGGCCGAAGACATCGCAGCCTTCCTCGAGCCCTACGTTGAGGCTGGCGCATCGGTGCTCAACCTCACCCCGTGTGGCATCGATCGCGACACCGAGATTTCCACCATCGCCGAGGTCAAACGCTTGCTGTCTTGAGGCCGGGCTAGCCTCGGCGGAATGAGTGAGCATGACGCTGACGACACCATTCCGTCCGAAGAACCCGAGGGCTCTGAGGAGCAAGCGGCCACGGCTGCTGCGGAAGCTGAGGGAGCAACCAACGACGTTGTAGAAGAGGCTTCCGACAACGCGCCTGATGAGGCCGCGGCGGCATCCGAAACCGTAATCATCGAGACCAGCGGACCCGATTCTGAGGTTGCCACCAAGGAAGCGCTGGCTGCTGGTTCAACCACGGTGGAGCAGGTAGAGATCGATGAAGAAGGCGATCGTCGAGCCACCGCGGCCTTTGCCGGTTGGGCCTACCTGGCCTTCCTTTTTGCCCTCTTTCTCGTCCTGGCCCTCATTGCCTACGGCTGCGACGACGACTCGGTGGCGCTCGACACGTCATCGGGCACGACCTCCACGGTCAGTGCTGCCGGCGACGCCCTCACCCCGGTCGCCTTGGTCTTTGCGGTCGATGGCGATCAGGTCACCCTGCAGGGTGCGGTGCCCGACGATGGTGCCCGCCAGCAGTTAGTCGATCTGGCTGAGGCCCGGTACGGAGACGGCAACGTGGTCGACGAACTAACCGTCGACGATGGCATGACGCTCGAAAACGGGACCCTCTCGATCACCGGCGACACCGTGGTCGGGGACGAAGGCCCAGCTGGTCTCCAGGCTGATGCGTCGGCCGCCCTTGGGCTGGCCGCAGGAGACTTCGATGTCGAGTTCGAGACCGTCGAACTAACGCCGATCGATGGCGAAGTGGCGGTAGCGGCTGACAATGTCGTGCTCTCCGGTGTCCTGCCCAATCAGGACACCGTCGATTCGCTGGTCGGCGCTGCCGAAGACACATGGGGGGCCGGGAACGTCGACGCTTCCGGCCTCTCGGTCGACGCCGGCTACACCACCGTTGGCGGTCAGATCCGCATGACTGGTTCGACCGATGTCGGCGATCCGCGAGTCGGTTCGTTCCTCGCCAGGGCCGAAGCCGATCTCGGTGTGGTGGTCGACAATTCGGTCGATATCGACAGCAGTGCCGATGCGTTGGCCCGGTTGGAAGATCGGTTGAAAGCCAGGCTGGCCGCCAACCCGATTCTCTTTGCTACCGGCAGCGCTGATATCGACCCTGAGTCCGATGCGATTCTCCAGGAAGCGGCCGATGCCATCAACGCCGCGCCGGGCATTGCGGTGGAAGTCGTTGGTCATACCGACGACCAGGGCGCCGAGGCCCGAAACCAGGAGCTCTCGGAGCAGCGGGCCAATGCGGTGCTTGACCGGCTGGTCGAACTTGGCGTCGACGCCGACCGCTTGACCGCCCGTGGGGCTGGTGAGGCCGAGCCGGTCGCCGACAACGAGACCGACGAAGGTCGAGCGGCAAACCGTCGTATCGCGTTTGAGTTTGAAGGCGCCGGCGATGAAGGTGATACCTCCGAAGACGAAGAGTCGACCGAAGAAGAGGATGGCTGACCATGAAGATTGCTCGCTACCGGATCGGTTCCGGAGATCCCCAACTGGGTGCAGTGCAGGGCAGCGACGTTGTCTCGCTGGCGGCTCTGGGCCTCGGTGACGATGTTGTCGCCGCCGCCATGCTCGAGCCGGCGGCCCGTGATGCCGCCCTCGATGGCGCCGAGCAGACCGCACTGGCCGACGTCACGTTGTTGGCGCCTGTTGCCCGTCCTCCGAAGTTTCTGGCTATTGGTCTGAACTATCTCGATCACATCGAGGAAGGTGGCCGTTCGGTTCCCGAGTTCCCCATGTTCTTCAATAAGCAGTCGACCTGCGTCAACGATCCCAATGCGGTTGTTCCGATTCCGGCCGCTGCGCCCGACGCCGTCGACTACGAGGGCGAACTGGGCATGGTGATCGGACGCGAGTGCCGCAATGTCAGTGCGGCCGATGCTTCGTCAGTGGTGGCCGGATACACCATCGTTAACGACGTCTCGGTCAGGGATTGGCAGAAGCGAGCCCAGACCATGACCCTCGGCAAGTCGTGGGATGGTCACGGCCCAGTCGGCCCCTGGCTGGTCACCACCGACGAGCTGGCCGAACCTCACGGTTTGCGGATGAAGACCTTCGTCAACGGTGAGCTGCGTCAGGACACCACTACCGATCTGATGGTGTTCGATTGCTGGGCTCAGATCGAAACGCTCACCACGGTGTGCACCCTCGAGGTTGGCGATGTCATCGCCACCGGCACCAGCAGCGGTGTCGCTGCGTACTTTGATCCGCCCAAATTCCTCAAGGACGGCGATGTCTGCCGAATCGAGCTCGACTCGGTTGGTTGGCTGGAGAACACCTTCAAAAACGAATAGTCGGTAGTGGGGGCGTGCGCCTTCTCTTCGCGGCTCAGGCTGTGTTGTTCAGCCTCAGGCTGTGTTAACCACCCGAAAGCCTTCGGCGCTTCGACCGTCGGCGAACCCGGCCTGCTTGGCCACGTCGCGGGACCACTGGCGTATGCGGTCGGGCAGTTCATTAGGTTCCGGCATCTGGCTGACGTGGCAGAGCAGGGCCTCAACCTTGGCCTCGATGGTGTCGGTGGTGTCCACGAAATGGTCGGGGCTGTCGCTGGCCATCAACCAGACCTCGGGAACGGTGTGCGGCTCAAGACCTTCGTCGGCCAGAAGCTCGGGAAAAGCGAACTGGTTGCGGCTGTCGGGATACACGGCGCACAGAGCGGCTTCCCCGGTGGCCAGATGATCGGGATGGCTGCTGTAGATCCGGCCGTAGTTCCGGTCCGGTGACTGGGTGATGACCTTGTCCGGTTTCACCTGGCGAATAACCCGGGAGATGGCCTTCCGCAGGTCGAGGTCGGCCACGACCGCCCCATCGGGGAAACCCAGAAAGTGCAGCTGGCTGACCCCAACCACTTTGGCGGCCGCTGTTTGTTCCTGCTGGCGAATTTCGGCCATCTGAGCCCGGGAAATGCTGTTGTCGCTCCCGCCGGCCTCACCGCTGGTCACCAGGCAATAGACCACCTCGTGGCCCGCTGCCACCAATGATGCCGTTGTGCCAGCTGCGCCGAAGTCGAGGTCGTCAGGGTGAGCAGCGATGGCAAGAAATCGGTCGGGCATATCAGCACGGTACCGGCTCTCTTTCGCTGCCTACTCGGTAGTGAAGAGGACGCTTGTCGTCAGAACAGGCATGATGGGCCAATGGCATCGATGTCGAAAGAAGAACGGGAGGACTTCCTCTCGAAACCGCATGTCGGGGTCCTTGGGGTAGAAGAGTCCGGTCGGGGTCCGCTCACCACACCCATCTGGTACTCCTACCAAGCGGACAAGAACGAGTTGGTGATTCTCACCGGACCGACCTCCCGCAAGGCCAAGCTGATCGAGCTGGCTGGCCGGTTCAGCCTCTGCGTACAGCAGGAGTCACTGCCCTATCGATACGTCATGGTCGAGGGTGCTGTGGCCGAGACTCGCCCGGCCGACCTCGAAGCCGACGAACGACCTATGGCTCGCCGGTATCTCGGCGACAAGATGGGCGACCGCTACTGCGAGGACACCGCTAGCGTCGATTCGATCCGCATTGCCATGCAACCCGAGCGCTGGTATTCGAGCGACTACGGGAAGGAGAGCTGACATGGCCGGGGATCTCTCGAGCACCGAGTTCGCCGCCGTCATGGCTGCCTTCCGCATCGTCTTTGGGTTGGTCTTTGCCGCCCATGGCTGGGGCAAGCGAAAAGGCGGCATCGATGGCACCGCCGGCTGGTTCGACAGCATGGGGATGAAGCCCGGTCGGCTCCACGCTCATGCCGCGTCGCTGACCGAGATTGGCGCTGGACTGCTACTGGCCGTCGGCTTCTTCACTTCGTTCGCCGCCGCCGCGGTCATCGGCGTGATGGTGGTGGCCGGCTATACGTCGCACAGGGACAACGGCTTCTTCATCGTCAAGGACGGTTGGGAGTACACCTTCATCGTGGCCCTCATTGCCGCCGCCATCGCTGGCCTCGGACCAGGAGACTGGTCGATCGACGAGGCGGCAGGATTGGTCGACACATTCAACGGCTGGGTTGGTCTGGCCATTGCCATTGGAGTTGGCGTGGCCGCCGGGGTCGGTCAGCTTGCGGTGTTCTACCGACCACCGGCCGAGGGCTAGCCGGTCGTCGTCGTTGTTGTGGTCTCGAGTTGTCGACGCTCGGTGAAGTAGACGTCTACCGGGATCTCATCTTCGGCGATCTCCAACAATTCAAGCACCAGTGAGGTGGTCTCTGGTTCGGTGGATCCTGCGAACTCCACGACAACGGCGAGACCGTCGTAGATGAAGCGGTTCACGACGAGGTCGTTGGCGGCTGCAAAGTCATCGACAGCCTGCGTCATGGTGCTGCGCCGAAGATCGAACGGGGTGGGTTCCTCCGAGGGAGCGACGATCGACCGCGGAATCCACGTGAGGGTCACGCCGAGCTCTTCATCGAGTTCGTTGACCAACCGTTCGGTGAGGTCATCGACCGATGGGGCCTGGCCGGTGCCGACAACGTCGACTCGGAGAGTCTCGTCATCGAGAAGAATGGCTTCCACCTCATAAGAGTTGTTGCCGTCCGAACCATCGGCAAGCCATTCGAGCACAACACCTTCGACCGCCGTCCGGCGAAGTTCTTCGCCCGAGACCACGGTGGTTGTCGGGGCCAGCGTGGTCGAGGTCGTTGCTTGCTCGGTCCGGGTGTATTGGACGTTGGCCCGGACCTCGTTGCCCATTGATGCCACCAGTAGTTGCTCAAGCAGCGTTTGTTCCGGCGGCCGGTCGAGTCCAGAGATCTCTACCGACACCCGGTTGAGTTCGGTGTTGATGTCGACGTCGTCGATGTCGAGGTCGTAGCCCTCGATCCAAGCACTGACCGCTTCGTCGACCTCCTGTTGGAGCTGGGCCGATTGGGCCGCGTCGACGCTGGTTCGGATGAGAGGGATGGCCATGGCCACCACCACCGCCGCCGCTATCACGGTGCCAGCGATGATGCCGGGCGTCGATCTGGTCAGTCGGCGGGGCGGAACGAACCCGGTGAGCACGAAGATGACCACGCCGGCCAGGATGATGGCCGCCAGGTTGGTGCCGTACAGAAGCAGAGCGCCGCGGGCCAGCTCGGGGCGGCCAGCTTCGAGTGTGATACCCACTGCGCCGAGCGGTGGGACCAGGGCAACGGCGACAGCAACGCCCGGCAGAGCGGCCGACGCGTCGGTTCGGACGGTGGCGTAGCTGCCGGCAAGCCCAGCCGCTAGAGCTACCACCAGGTCTCGAACGTCGGGGCTGGTGCGGGCAATCACCTCATCGGACAACACGGTGTCGGGGATGATCAACGAGATGACATAGGCGATAGCGATGCACCAGGTGGTGGCTAGGAAAACCCGCCACGCGGACTGGGCACTCTTGTTGGCCAACGCCATCGACAACGAGGCGGCGAGGCCCAGCACCGGTGTCATGAGCGGGGCGAGGAGCATGGCGCCGATCACCACCGCGGCTGAGTTGGCCGAGAGGCCCATGACGGCGACGATCACCGAGAGGGTGAGCATGACGGTGAAGCGGAACCCCCACGCCTCGATCTTGACGAGCGCCAAGTCGTTCATGACCCGGCGGCGCTCTTCAGGTTCGAGGTACCGGTGCCACCATTGTCGTTGTGGGCGCTCCCGGCCGGGGTCAAGGGGAGTGCCGCCGTCATTCATGGTGGTGGAGTCTAAGGCGCGCCTAGTGAGAGGCAGTAGGGCTAGCGGGAGACAGCAAGGAAGGTACTGTTGTTGAAGGTTGAGCCTTTCTTGGCCGACAGAACCTGTATGGAGCACAAGATGGAGACGTCCCCCGCGCCGTGGGTTCGCTGGCTCGCTGTGCCGGCGATCATCGTGATGCTGGCTCTCGCTGCTCTGGCCATCGCCGGTGAGGGTCGAGACGAGTTCGTGCTTCGCAACGAGCAATCAGAACAACAACAGCAGCAGCAACAGCAGGGCAGTGGTTCGCAGGCCGGTTCCGGGAGCGGCTCTGGTGGGAATTCCAGCGGTGGGGGCTCCGGCGGGAGCGGTTCGGGTGGCCAACTCCAGCAGGTCGATCCCTATCCGGCCGATCGACTGATCATCCAGACCGAAAATGGCCCGGTCGAACTGTCGTTGAATGGCAACGATGTTCAGGGCCGTTCGGCTCCCGGCTCAGGTGGCAGTGGTTCAGGTGGCAGTGGTGCAGAGGGCAGTGCCATCACCCTGGCCCCCGACCCCAACGGGAACATCGTGGGTTTCCGGATCGACGAGGACGGCAACTTCGTGCCGGTCGAACGGGGCGAGTCAACCGAAGGCCTCACACTTCTCGTGCCTCAGGAAGACGGCAGCTTCCTGTTGATTCGACCTGATGGCACCGAGATTGAGCTCTACTACACCCAGAACGGCCTCGAGGCCCGAGTCAACGACGGTGACAGCTATGCCCTGGAGGCCGAGGATGGCTCGGTGCGGGTCGACGATCTTGTCATGACACCGCTGGAACGAGGCCAGCAGTGGAATCCTGATGACTATCAGCAGCTTCCGCCCGATGGTCTACCGCAGTTGGAGGACGGCGAACGAGGTTCTGGCCGCCAAATCACACCGGAGGATCACGACCAAGCCGACGACCTAGCCGACCAGCCCGCCGATGACAGCGACGGGTCCACCAATTGGCGGAACATCATCGTCATCGTGTTGCTGGCGGTCGGTCTGGCGCTTGCTATCTGGTGGTTTTTTGCCTTCCGTCCTCGCCAGGAAGAAGACGACGAGGTACCCGCGCCAGCACTCGTTCCGATCGTTCCCGGGATGTCGGCATGGGAGGCTTTTGAGGCGTTCCTGGCCGAGTTGGCGGCCGACCCCGATCCCACTCACGCCATCCGATTGGCCTTCGCCTATGCCGAGCAGGGCATGGGCGGTCTGCCTGGCCGGGAGAGCGATGAGACTCCGTATGAGTGGCTGACCCGGACCGGTAGCTCCAGTCCGGAACTGGCATCGGGGCTCGCTCCGTTGGTCGAGCGCTACTCCGACATTCGCTTTGGCAGTCATGTGGCAAGCGGCGCCGAACGGGATCAAACTCTTGTCGAATTGCGGGCTCTAGTCTCACTAGCCATGAGTCCAGCACCCGCTGTCCAACCGGTATGACCGTACTGGCCGAGACGTTCTGGGCCTGGTTCGCCCTGGTACTCGTAGGAGTCGTGATCGTCATGGTCCTGACCGACCAGCGGGTGTCTCGAGGGCAACGAAAGGCCGGCCCCCTCAATGCCGAGCCCAAGAAGGTGGCCGGACTCAGCGAGACGAGTTGGGACCAGACAGCAATCGAACGATCGCTGGAGTCACACCCCGAAGCCGTCGCCATCATGTTGCGCGACCTCGCCACCTCCATTGATCTCGATCATCAGTCGACGCCGCTTGCCGGCCCGGGAGACAGGGGTGAAGTCGAACGCCTCGTTTCCCTGATTGAAGCCCATGTTGAACTGACGCCGTCACGTGAGGAACCGCAACCATGAGCCATGCCGATGTCCGACAGGCCAGCGAGGCAATTCTCGATCAGATGGAGCAGGTGATCGTCGGCAAGCGTGGAACCCTGGCCCTTGTTGTCGCCGCCCTGTTGGCCGATGGGCATCTGCTTTTGGAAGATGTTCCGGGAGTGGCCAAAACGGCGACTGCTCGTGCCCTTTCTCAGGCGGCCGGTATGAACTTTGCCCGCGTGCAGTTCACTCCCGACCTCATCCCCGCCGACATCACCGGTTCGTCGGTGCTGTCCGGCAGCAACTTCGATGTCGAGTTCAAACCAGGCCCGATCTTTGCCAACCTGGTCCTGGGTGACGAGATCAACCGGGCGCCGCCGAAGACCCAGTCGGCCCTCCTCGAGGCAATGGAAGAGCGTCAGGTCACCGTCGACGGGGTCACCCACAAGCTCCCAAACCCGTTCTTGGTGATCGGCACCCAGAACCCCATCGAATCCGAGGGCACGTATCCGCTGCCCGAGGCTCAACTCGACCGGTTCCTCATCCGCACCGGCATTGGGTACCCGTCGAACGAGGCCGAGGTGGCCTTGATCCTTCGAAGGGCGGAGCGGCAGCAGGAACATGTCGTTCTGGCCCCAGTCATGGATGCGGCCGGTATTGCCGGCCTGCAGCGCCGGGTCGAAGAGGTCTATCTCAGCCAGCCGGTGGCGACCTATGTTGTGGCGCTGGTCGAGGCCACCAGAACCAGTACCAGAACCGAGGCCGGTGCCAGCCCCCGAGGCTCGTTGGCCCTTCTCAAAGCGGGTCGGGCGTGGGCCGCCATGCACGGCCGCTCCTATGTGTTGCCTGATGACGTGAAGGCCATGGCCGTGCCCTGCCTGGCCCATCGACTGCTTTTGCAGCCGGACCAGTGGGTTCGCGGTGTGCGGCCCGAGCAGGTGGTCAATGAGGTGCTGCAGATGGTGCCGGCCCCGGCCCCAACCGATGCCATGGATGCCGAAACCGCCGCCGCCCATCAGCAGCAACAGACAGCGCAGCAGCAACAGACGGCGCAGCAGGCCCAGACGGCGCAGCAGGCCCAGCCGGTCCAAGCACCAGTGGCATCTGCCGGGCAGGCCGATGCGCCCGGCATGCCTCCAATGCCGCAGTAGGTACTGGACTCTGTGAGTCGTCACCTCAGCTATCGCTTTTGGCTCTGTCTTGTCGTGGGCTTCGGCCTGCTGATCATCGCGGTCGGTTCCAAATCGCTTGCTCCACTCGCCCTCGGGCTGCCTTTCCTGTGGATGGTTGTGCTGAGCGTGGTCGAGGGATGGTGGCCCGTCGCCGATGTCTCCGGTGTTCGCTTGTCCAACGGGCAGGTGATCGAGGGCGACGAACTCGAGTTCCTGGTTGAGATTTCCGCCCCCAAACCGGTCCCATGGGTCGAAGTCGAAGTCCAACTCCCTGGCGGGTTGGCTCCGGTCGGGCCCACCCGGTTTGTGCAACCACTAACCGGGTCAGAACAGTTCCGAATCTGTATGCAGGCCGAGCAATGGGGAGTACGGAGCCCGGAGTGGGCCACCGTGCTGACCCAGGATCGATTCGGCATGACCAGCCGACTTCATCAGATCGTGCTCACCAACGACGTGCGGATTCACCCACCCACCGAGCACCTGAGCAGTCTCGTCTCGCTTCGCCGCACCCGAATGGTGAGTGGCGACCATCGAAGCCGAAGGCGAGGGGGCGGAACCGAGATTGCGGAGGTTCGCAGCTATCGGGAGGGCGACCCGGTCAGAAGCATCCATCCCCGGCTCTCAGCCCGCCGGGGACTGCCCTTTGTCATCGAGCGTCACCCCGAACAGGCCTCCGACATCGTTCTCTACATTGACTCGGTACAGAACATCGGCGTTGGACTCGACACATCCCTTCGCTGGACGGTGACCGCAGCGATGGCCTTGGCCGAGCGGCACCTGCGGGCCATGGATCGAGTGGGGATACTCGACCGAGGGGCCGGGGTCCGCTTCTTCGATCCGTCGATGGGGCGTCGAGCCCAACACGAAATCGTCGATGTCTTGCTCAACTCAGCAGTGCTGCAGGCTCGGACCAACGACATGCTGACCGTTCCCATCGATCGGTTGCCTACCGGTGCCACCGTGTTTGCCATTTCGCCGCTGCTGTCGTCGGTGGTCTCGGCCGATCTGGTCACGCTGCGCCGGCGCGGCCACGAGGTCATCGTCATTAGGCCGTCGACGGTGGCGACCCGCACGGTTTCACCGCTGACGCAACGAATCATGCGGGTCAACAACGAGGTTCGACGGCAGGCTCTTATGCAGGCTGGCGTTCTTGTCATTCCGTGGGATCCGGGCGAACCGCTTGAGCAGACCCTCACCCAGGCCGACCAGGTTCGCCGTCGGGCCGCAGTGGCGATGGGGACAGTCTGATGGTCGAGGTCACCCCGCCCGGGACCGATTCCGACCCCAATTTTGAGGCCGATTCCGAGGCCATGCGTCGCCGGGATGTCTTCCTGTCTCCTGAGGCCATTGGTGCCGCCGCCATCATGACGATTCTGACGCTAACTCCGTTGGCGGCCGGTATGCCGCTCATCGGACTGCTCGTAACGTTGTCGCTCGGGTTGGGGTTGCTTGCCCTCACGTTGGTCAGCGGCGACCACATCCTCACTGCGCTCACCGTCATGTACGCCGGGGTCGTCTGTGTCGCGGTCTACGCCTCGATGACTGACGATGCCAGCGAGCCGCCGTGGGCGGTGATGATTCCGGTCGGGGTTGTACTCCTGGTGCTCTTCGATCTGATCCGGGTGTCGCACGCTCGTCGACGACAAACCGACGTCTCGAGCGAACTGCTGGGGCCCGCCATCCTCGGCACCTTGGGAGCCGGCATATTGTCGGTGGTCTCGGCGGTGGGGGTTTGGGTCGTGAGTGAGGGAGGCGAAGGGGTCTCCTGGCTCTGGACCCCGGTGGCGATTGTGGCCGTTCTGGCTCTCGGCGTGCTGTTTGTTGTTGTGCCTCGCCTGGGCAGCAGCGAGGCCGACCGGCGGCGTTGGACCCCGGGTGAGACCATTCCTCCAGGACCTCGCCAACGCTGAACGAGTTGGCCGTTGCAATGGCCTGACCTAGCTTTCGGGCATGGTCGATGCCTCGAACGGACCGAAGACTCCCTGGCGAATCGGTGTGGATGTCGGCGGGACATTTACCGATTTGGTGCTGGCCGATGCCAGAGGGCGTCGTTGGGTGGCCAAGGTGCCGTCGGTGCCCGGCGACCCCAGCGTTGGTGTGCTCAACGCCTTGGTTCGCTTGGCGTCCGACCTTGGTACCGAGGTCGGAGCGGTTCTCGAGGGATGCAGCCTCTTCGTCCACGGCTCAACTGTTGCCACCAACACCATGCTCGAGGGTAAGGGCGCATCGGTTGGTCTGATCACCACCACCGGGTTCCGGGACGCCCTCGAACTACGACGAGGTCTGCGGGAGGACCAGTGGAACCACCGGGAGCCCTACGCCCCCGTTCTGGTGCCCCGTTTCCTCCGTCACGGTGTGGGGGGAAGGATCGGTCCCGACGGCGAGGAGCTTGAAGGCCTGGAGTCGGCCGATGTCGAAGCTGCGCTTGAGCTCTTCGAGGCTGAAGGAGTTGAGGCCGTGGCCATCAGCCTGTTCAACAGCTTCGTGAACGAGGACCACGAAGAGGCGGTGGCTGGATTGATTGGCGACCGTCAACAATGGGTCACTCGCTCGGCCGAGATCAGCCCCACTATGGGCGAGTACGAGCGCACCTCGACCGCGGTGGTCAACGCCTCGCTTCTACCTCGCATCGCCACCTATCTCGAGGCCCTCGATGCCGAACTGACCCGGCTCGGCCTTCGGTCATCGATGTTGATGGTGCAGTCCAACGGAGGGGCTACCTCGGTGCCCAGCGTTAGCCCTCGCCCCGTCAACCTCCTGCTGAGCGGCCCGGCCGCCGCCGTGGGGGCCCTCAACCGGTATCGCTCGGCCATCGATCAGATCGACCCCGATCCGGCCGATGCCGGAAACCTCATAAGTATGGAGATTGGCGGAACGTCATGTGACGTTGTGCTGATGTCGGCCGGTGAGGTCGCAACCCGAGACGATCTGCAGATCGCCGGCTATCACGTCTCCACCCCGGCCATCGACATTCACACCATCGGGGCGGGCGGCGGAACCATCGCCGGTGTCGACTCGGCCGGTCTGTTGTTCGTCGGTCCCGAGGGTGCCGGAGCCGACCCCGGTCCAGCCTGTTACGGACTTGGTGGCACCGAACCCACCGTCACCGACGCCCAGTTGGTGTTGGGACGGTTGCGACCCGGTCCCTACGCCGGTGGCTCGATCAGTCTCGATCTTGATGCAGCCCGGGAAGCCATCCGCCTACGGGTGGCCGAGCCGCTCGGTCTCTCTATCGAGGAAGCAGCAGCCGGAATCATCACGCTGTTGGAACAGAATCTGCTCGGCGCGGTCGAGTACATCTCGATCGAACGGGGTCACGCCCCATCACGATTCACGCTGGTGGCTGCCGGCGGCGCCGGCCCCATGCATGGCGAGACCGTGGCTCGAGGGCTTGGCTGCAAGCGGGTGTACGTACCGCGAGACGCTGGCGCCCTCTGTGCCGTTGGCATGCTCCACGCCGATGTCCGACAGGACTTCCAGCGTTTCCTGGCTGGCTCGCTCGACGACATCGATCCGTCACTGGTCAGCGAGGCGTTCACCGAGCTCGATGGTCAGGCTGAATCGGCGTTGAGTGGTGAGGGCTTCGACCAGTCCGACGTGCGGCTCCGCCGAGAGTTGGATCTGCATCACCCCGGTCAGTTGTGGTCGATCAAGATCGAGGTTGAGGGTTTCGACCCGGCCGTCATTCGGGCCGACTTCGAACGTGAATATCAGCGGCTCTATGGCCATGTGCAGGACAACGGCACCATTCTGGTGGCATCGGCCCGAGTGATCGCGTTGGCTTCGCCCGGCTCTCTGGCCAGCGCCATCGAGGACCCGGTCGATCTGGTACCGACCCCGGTCGAGACACGGAAGGTCTGGCACGGCGATGCCGGTTGGCTCGACACCGCGGTCTACGACGGCTCCGACCTGCTGACCGGTATGACCCTCGCTGGCCCCCTGCTGGTGGAGGAAGCCACCACAACAGTCCTGGCCGGCCCGATGGCCCGGGTCAATATCGACCCCACCGGCAACTTCGCCATTGACAGCACAGACGAGCTGGAGAGCGCGGTCGATGGCATCGTCGATGAAGCGTTGGCCGCTGGTTCAACCGGCCTGACGTTGTCCGCTTCGGGTCTCGATCCGATTGTGCTGTCGCTGATGCAGCACCGACTCGACCAGATCAGTCGCCACATGGGCTGGGTCATGACCCGGACCGCCCGATCCACCATCTTCAGCCAGAGCCACGATTTCAGCTGTTTCGTGACCGACCCTTCCGGCACCCTCATTGCCAACGCCGACGGCATCCCCATCCACACCAGCGGGGGAGGCTTCGCGGCCAGGGCCATCGTCTCCCGATTCGCCGGACGAATCCATCGCGACGATGTGTTCATCCTCTCCGACCCCTACGTCGCGGGCGGTAACCATCTGCCCGATTGGGTAGTGGGCCGCCCCATCTTCCTCCCGCCCGAGCCGGGCCACGAGGTTGACTCAGAGGACCCGAACGAGGGCTGGCGGTTGGCTGGCTTCTGCTGCAATCGAGCCCATCAGTCCGACATCGGTGGCGGGCTGGCCGGCACCTACAACCCCGAAGCCACCGAGATCTGGCAGGAGGGCATTCGTCTGCCGGTCATGAAGCTCTACGACCGGGGAGAAGTGCGTGACGACCTTTGGCAACTGCTGCTCATCAACTCCCGTACGCCCGAACTACTCGACGGGGACCTGTTGGCCATGGTGGGCTCGACCCAGATTGGCGGCGAACGGGTGGCGGCACTGGCCAGCGAGCTGGGGCTGGACTCGTACTTCAACCACCTCAACGGAATCCTGGATCACGCCGACCGCCGCATGAGGGAGGCCGTTGCCGCCCTGCCCGATGGTCAGTACGTCGGTGAAGATCTCAGCGACAACGACTGCTTCGAGCCGCTCGACACGTGGATCCGCTGCGATCTGACGGTGAAGGGCGAGACGCTCACCTTGGACTTCAGCCGGTCCGACCCGCAGATGCGAGGCTTCAAGAACTCGTCGTTGGCCAACACCTATTCGGCGGCCTACCTGGCGCTGTCGTCGTTTTTCGACCCCGGCATTCCCCGCAATGAGGGGACCTACCGGGGCTGTGAGATCATCGCCCCCGAAGGCACCATCGTCAACGCCCTACCACCGGCGCCTATGACCATGAACACGGTGTTCGTGGCTCACGAGATCGTCCACGCGGTCTGGAAGGCCCTGGCCCAGGCCGACCCGTCCCGGGCGCTTGCCGGCTGGTCGAAGACCATGCACGGACATGTCACCGGCACCGACGACGATGGCCGTACCTGGGTTATGTACCACTGGCATGCCATGGGCACGCCGGGTGCCACCGCCGAACGTGATGGCTTCCCTCAGCTGGGCCACCTGATTTCGCTGGGCGGTTTGGACATCGCCAACCTGGAGTTCCACGAACAGAACTTCCCTGTGCGATACCGCAAGTGGGAGTTCCGAACCGACGCTGCCGGGCCGGGCAAGCGCCGAGGCGGCAGCGGTATCGAATATGAAGCCGACGTGATCCGGCCCGCCGCCTGGTCGTACCGTGCCGAGGGTCTCGGTGCGCCAACCGGCTACGGGGTTGAGGGTGGCTCGGAGGGCTTGGGCGGCGAGGAGTGGATCCAGCCGGTCGATGTTGAGGCCGATGGCCCAGAGTTCATCCCACCCAAGTACGGAGTTCACCGGTTGGGCCCGGCCCGCATGGTGGCCCACACCCCTGGCGGTGGAGGTTGGGGCGACCCCTTTGCTCGAGAAACCGATCTCGTGCTCCGGGATGTACGCGATGGCGTCGTCAGCATCGAAGGAGCGGCCACCCAGTACGGAGTGGTTGTTACCGGCGAATCAGCGCACCCGTCGTCGCTGACGGTCGACGAGGCTGCAACCGGCGCTCTGCGGTCATGAGTGAGACCAGCAGTGGCCGCTCGCCAGGCCCGACGGTCCAGGAGGTTCTCGCCGCCGATGCGGTGCCCGCTCCTGTCGTTCTGCAAGCCGAGTACCCACCAGAGAACGCGCTGCGCTCGGGCGACACCGATTTGTCGGCCGAGCGCTACTTCAGCCAGGAGTGGCACGATCTCGAGGTCGAACATGTCTGGCGGAAGGTGTGGCAGATGGCCTGCCGAGCCGAGGCAATTCCCAACGTAGGTGACCATGTTGTCTACGACGTTGCCGACGAATCAGTGATCGTGGTGCGGACCGCGCCCGACCAAATCCGGGCCTACATCAACTCGTGCCTGCACCGAGGCACGCAGCTACGACACGAAGGCGGTTCGGTGCAGCAGTTTCGTTGTCCGTTCCACGGTTTCACCTGGGATCTCGACGGCACCCTCGTGCACATTCCCAACCAGTGGGATTTCCCCCACGTTGTCCCCGACCAGTTCTGCCTGCCCGAGGCCAAGGTGGGGGAGTGGGGCGGGTTTGTGTTCATCAATCTCGATCCCGACTGCGAACCGCTCGAGGGCTATCTCGAAGTATTGCCCGACGAGTTCACCGCCTTCCCGCTCGAAGACCGCTGGACCGCAGTACACGTGGCCAAGGTGATGCCCTGCAACTGGAAGTTGGCGTTGGAGGCGTTTATCGAGAGCTTTCACATCGGCACCACCCACCCTCAGACCGCGGCCTATGTGGCCGACGCCAATACCCAGTACGACGTCTTCCCCGAGAGTCGGCATGTGAATCGCATGATCACGCTGGAGGGTGTCCCCAGCCCCAATCTCCGGAATGTGCCGGCCGAGGAGACCATTCGCAAGATGCAGCGGGACGTTCCGTTTCATGGTGGCGAAACCATCGTGCCAAGCGACGAGCACCGCACCCGCGACCTGCTGGCCGCCAGGGCCAGGGAGAAGCTGTCGGCCTCGGCCAATGCCGATCTCAGCGGGCTGTCGACCTCGGAGTGTTTGGACGCCATCGAGTATTTCCTCTTTCCCAACCTCGTGCCGTGGGGCGGCCAAGGTGTTCCGATCTGTTATCGCTTCCGGCCCAACGGCAACAATCCGGCCGAGTCGATCATGGAGATTATGCTGTTGTTCGCCAAGCCTGACGAGGGCGAGGCGCCTCCTCCGGCCGACGTGACATGGCTGTCGATCGACCAGAAGTGGACCGACACGCCCCTGCTGGGTGGCGCCGGCATGGTGGTCGACCAGGACACCGACAATCTCATTCGAATTCAGAAGGGCCTCAAGGCCAGTCGTAAGGGTGCGGTCACGCTGGGCCGCTACCAGGAGAGCCGCATCCGGCACTTTCACGAAACACTCGAGCACTACATCTCTACGGGAGCCTCACAATGAAGATCAGCATCGCCGGCATGTTCGGCAATACCCCACGTCGAGATCTGGGCTTCATCCGGGGCTTTGCCCAAGCCAGTGAGGATCTTGGTTACCACGCGCTGTTCGCGCCCGAGCACGTCGTCTTCTTCGCCAGCTACGAATCGAAGTACCCGTACACCGAGGATGGCTCGGCCAACTGGAGTCCGGAAACTGGCATCTACGATCCGCTGTTTGTTTGCCACGCCGCAGCCAACGTCACCACCACTCTTCGGTTCTGTACCGGTGTGCTGATCCTGCCTGAGCGACCTGCGCTGTTGACGGCCAAAGAGGTCCTGACCCTCGATCACTTCACCGAGGGTCGATTCGAGCTGGGAGTTGGCTCCGGGTGGTCGTGGGAGGAATACGCCGCCCTCGGCGTTCCCTTCGAGAAGCGCGGTAAACGGCTCGACGAGTACATCGAGGCCATTCGGGTGGCGTGGACCGACGAGCGGGCCACCTACAACGGGGAGTTCGTCCAGTTCGAGGAAGCGGTGCTCAATCCCAAGCCGCTCAATCCGGGCGGCCCGCCCATCATCATCGGCGGCGATTCGGTGGCCGCCATGCGCCGGGCGGCTCGTTTGGGTGATGGCTGGTATGGCTGGTGGGCTCAGCCCGATCTGGAGGCCCATCTGTCGAAGCTGCATGAGGTGATGGCCGAACACGATCGGTCGGTCTCCGATGACGATTTCAGCTTCAAGCTCGGGTTGCCGCTGGGCACCGAGACACTTGATGAGATCGCAGCCAAAGCCGACCAGGCCCGAGCCCTCGGTGTCGAGGAGCTGGTTTTGGGGGCACTGGTTGGATCGTCGGGCTTCGAGACAGCTCTTGCCGATTTGTTTACTGCCTGCAGCGAGTGATTGCTTGTAGCTCGTAGCACCCGATCCTGCCCCCAGGCAGGGGAGAGGCCACACTGGCAGGGTGGAGCTACTTGACGACCCGGAGCCTTCCGAGGTCGAACTTCGACACGGGCCAACGGTAGGCAGTCAGCGTCTGACCGTCGGCTTTTTGATCTTGGCTGGTCTGGCGCTGGCGGTGTTCCTGTTCCGTCCGTCCGATCCGGTACGAACGGCCCCCACATCGACGACCGAGGTGACCGCCCCGGCCGAGGCGGCGGAGACTGGGGATGCAGAAACGGCGGAGCCGTTAGGGGACACGACCACCAACACCCTGGTGCGACCCGAACGAATCGAGATTCCCACCTCGGTCGAACTGCGTGGCCCGGCACTGCCGTACACCCTGATCGGTCAGAATGATCGGGGCCAGATTGTCACCATCGATCTGGCCTCGGGCAACGTGAGCGAGGTCGACCGGCCCAGTGGACAGTTGTTCATTCCCCGTGTGGCGTCCAACGGGAGAGTGGCCGGGTTCCGGGTCTTTCTGGGCGAGAGCATCACCCTTGGTCCCGATGGTTCGATTCGGACAATGCCGGTCACCGAGATGGATATTCCGGTTGTCTATCGAGCCGCCGATGGGGATGGCTTCATCATTCACGAATCGGCCACCGCCGCCCTGTGGTCGGAATCTGACTCCGGGGTGGTGACGGCGTTGCTCGATTTGCCTGTCGATGTTGCGTTGCGGGCGGCGGTCGAGGGTGGTCTGATCGTCGCTACTGCCGATGGTGTCGACCGTCGATTCGATCCGGTGACAGGGGAATTTGGAGCTCCACTGGTTGGTCGGGTGATCGCCCACGGGGTCGATCGGTACCTTTCGCAAACGTGTGACGGTGGATCGTGTGTTGTCGATATTCGCTTGCTCAGCGACGATCGAATTGTCGCTCCACTCGATCTGGCCCTTACTCGACTGGACAGTCTGGAGATTTCCCCTTCCGGTCGACTGCTTCGGGCCTCGGTCGATGGCCGCCTCCGACTCTTCGATCTCGAGACCGGTGATGAACTGGAGCAGATCGCCGCCGATCTCAAGTCGCAAGCCGTTTGGGGCCCCGACGAGAGACTGGTGTACTGGTCGACCGAGATCAGTGACCAGTTCGGTCCGTTTCCGCCCATCTTCTTTGTCGAAGTGGGGTCCGAACCGGTGCTTCTGAGCATTCCGCCCAACGTTCTCGACGTGACCCAACCGTTCAACCTGGTCAGATCGTGACCGTTCGCTTCGGGCCGAAAACCAACAACGGCTAGCGTCAGGTGGGTGACCAACGCACCTGCCATTGGACTATTCGGAATCAACATGGGTCCGGCCGGCGAACCGGCCACCATGGCTCGGATCGCGGTCGAGGCCGAGGCCGCGGGCTACGAGTCGGTCTGGACCGGCGAGCACATCGTGCTTCCTGATCCTCAGGCGCCGCCTTCGCCCGCTCCGCCCGAGACACCGATGGTCGACACCGCGGTCGCCCTCAGCTACCTGGCCGGTGTGACCAGCACCATCAAACTTGGGAGCGGCATCATCATTCTCCCCCAGCGCCAACCGGCGGTGTTGGCCAAGAGCCTGGCATCGCTCGACTACCTCTCGGACGGCCGGCTGTTGTTTGGCCTCGGTGTTGGCTATCTCGAACCGGAAATGACGGCGTGCTCAACCCCGATGGACCGCCGAGGCGACCGATCAGACGAATACCTGGTGGCCATGCGGCAACTATGGACCGAAGACGCCACCAGCTTCGACGGTGAGTTCGTGACCTTCTCGAGTGTGTCGGCCAACCCCAAACCTCCCCAGGGCAGTATTCACACCGTTGTGGGAGGTCACAGCAAACGGGCGTCCCGTCGAGCGGTAGGGCTGGCCCACGGCTGGTACGGCTTCATGCGGGACCCGGAGACTGCTGCATCGGACATTGCCCAGCTGGAAGAGGCGGCAAGCCAGGTCGATCGACCGGCCGATCTTGGCCGTTTGGAGATCAGCGTTACTCCGCAGAAACGCCTCGGTCCCGGTGACCTGGAGGCCTACGCCGAACTGGGGGTCGATCGTTTGATCCTCCAACCCGGTTGGCACCGAGGGCTCGACGACATCCTGGCCTATGTCGAGGAGTTCGCCCCGTCGGCCTGAGGGGGCGCCACCGTCGACAGAAAGTCCAACACCGAGCTGACGAACACGTCGTTGCGGTCGCCGGCGACCATATGGGCTGCGTCGCCAACGTTGGCATAGGTGGCGTGGGGAACCTGGGTGAGGAATGCCTGGGCCCCTTCTTCGGAAAGGACATCGCTCAGCCCGCCTCTGACCAGCAGTGTTGGGAGGGTGAGGTTGTCGGCAGCCGCCTCTTGCCGGGGGATGCGTTCGGCCATATCCCGGCGCCGCTTCATGAACGCCGGGTCCCAGTGCCAGCGATAGCGGCCATCGGGCCAAAGCCGAACGTTCTTGGCCAAACCGTCGAGCTTCCGGGGCCGATCGCGATGCGGCTGGTAGTTGGCGATGGCGTCGGCCACCTCTTCCAGGGTGGCGAACCCGTCCGGGGCCTGGCTCATGAAGTCCCGAATTTTGCGAACCCCTCCAACCTCGATGCGAGGGGCGGTGTCGACCAGCACCAGAGCTTTGGCAACGACGTTGCCTTCACCGACGGCGGTCAGCGAGGTGCCACCGCCCATCGAAGCACCAACCAGGATGGGCTCCTCGCCGAAGTGGGCCACCACCGCAACCAGGTCGGCCACCAGCGCCTCGGTTGAGTAGTCGCCGTCGGGAGCCCAACTACTGTCGCCGTGGCCCCTGGCGTCGAGGCTGACGGCCCTATAGCCAGCGGCGGCAAGGTCCTGACCTGCGCCCTTCCATGCGTGACGGGTCTGGCCTCCCCCGTGTTGGAGAAACACCAGTGGCCCGCTGTCGCCGAAGGTGTCGGCGGCAACGTCGACTCCGCCGCTGGCAGGGATAATCATGTCGGGATCAGGCGTGCCCTCCAGACGGGCGCCTTGGGATTGGCCGGCGGCGTCTGCCATCAATTGCCGGCCTTGGCCTTGGCGTCCTGCTCCCGTATCTCCTGCTGGAACCGCTGCCGCTCAGCCCCTTCGGCCGCCAGTTGGGCCCGGTTGTCGTCGCCGACATGCATGAAGCGTTCTCGCCATCCATCATCGCCCCACTGGACCGGGGCCTGCACCGTGGTGCGAGGAACAACGGCTGTCTCCAACACGTCCATGGCCAGATCGGCGATCTGAGTCTGCATAGCGATGTCGTCCGGTTTGCCGCAGGGATTGCCCAACGGGAAGTCGACGAACAGGAAGCGGGGTACGCCGCATTCCTCGACGATGTCACGGGCCGATCCGATGACGAGGGTAGGAATTCCGGCTTCTTCGATAAGGCGTGCGCCCAGTCCGACCGACTGGTGACAAACCGGTCAAAGGGGAATCATCACCGCCACGTCGACGCCGTCGTCTTTCATCCACTCGATCAGTTGTGGCGTGTCGCGCCGCTGGGTCTGGCGGTGGCTGTATTGCGTCGGTAGGCAGTAGACCTTGTCCGATACTGCGCCGATGCGACCCTCGGTGACCAGGCGGTCAGCCTGAGCGAGGGGTAGGAAGCTGCCGAGATCGTCGGTGTGGGTTTCGTCCTTGGCCCACGACAAATATTGATTGTCGAGGCTGTCGAGCTCCGACCGATCGGCCAGCGCGGGAACCCGTGGGAGGTCCGAAGGCACTCGGTATTCGAAGTCGCCGGGGAGGAAGTAGGAGGTGGTGACCAGGCCGATCTTGCACTCCGACAATGGTTTGCTCAGCTTGGCGAATGGCGCATCGTCGTGAGCGGCCCATTGGTAGGGCTGGTCGTATGCCTGGGCGGCGTAGAACTCTCTCGACTTGTCGATGTAGCTCACAAACGAGCGGTGGGTCTTCCGGGACTGTGCCACGTCGTACTCCTTATGTTGTGTTCGATCGTATGTGACCTTCTGCATGAGGCGAAATTTCGTGGCTTTCGACCACTGCACATACGATCCGGCTGATGAAGACGGTCGACCTCAAAGGTAGTGAAGGGCTCACGCTGGTGGCCGACGAGTGGGGCGACCCCTCGGACCCACCGGTTTTGATGCTCCACGGGGCTGGCCAAAACCGTCATGCCTGGAAGCGTTCGGCTCAGACTTTGGCCGAGGGTGGCTGGTTCGTTGTCACCGTCGATGCTCGGGGCCACGGCGACAGTGATTGGTCGGCAGACCAGCACTACGACATGGAACACACTGGCGCCGATGTCCACGCACTGCTGCAGCGGTTCGATGGGCTACCGGTCGCCATTGGAGCGTCGATGGGCGGAATGTCGTGTCTGTCGGCCCAGCGTCAAACTCCTGACCAGCAGTTGTTCCGGGCCCTGGTCCTGGTCGACATCGCCCCCGGGTTTGATGTCTCCGGAGCCACCCGGATCGTCAAGTGGATGTCCGGCAACCCCGATGGGTTCGCCACGCTCGAAGATGCCAGCGCGGCCATGAGCGCCTACAACCCCAACCGGCCACCGCCCAAGAACCTCGACGGGCTCAAGAAGGTCCTACGCCTCGGTGAAGACAGTCGTTGGCACTGGCGATGGGACCCGGCCTACATCATGTCCAAACCGGGTTTTGGCGACGGCAACGAAGAGGTTCTCCAAGAGCGGATGGTTGAGACCAGCGACAAGATGTTGGCTGGTGCTCAGGCGGTCAACGCCCCGCTCTTGCTTGTGCGGGGCGGTAAGTCAGATCTGGTGACACCGGAGTCAGTCGATGCATTCCTTGCCGCTGTCCCTTCAGCGCAGTTCGTCGATGTGGCCAACACCGGACACATGGTGGCGGGCGACGACAACGATGCCTTCACCAGCGCCGTCGTCGAGTTCCTCGAATCAAATGTCACCGCTGACTAGCGGACATTCACAACGATCCAACAACCAGGAGATACCACGATGCAGGAATTCACTGACCGGGTAGCGGTGGTCACGGGGGGAGCCAGTGGCATCGGCCTCGGGATGTCCCGAGCCTTTGCCGATGCCGGGATGAAGCTGGTGATCGCCGACCTCGACGAGGGCGCCATGTCTGCCGTTGCCGACGAGTTGAAGGCCAAGGGCACCGAGGTGGTTACTCGGAAGACCGACGTGGCCGAGCTCAGCGAGATCGAGGCATTGGCCGAATTGACGACCGAAACCTTCGGCCAGGTCAACGTGTTGTGCAACAACGCTGGCATCGGCATCCCGACCGGCACGCACAACATGAAGTTGGAGGACTGGAAGTGGATCATCGACGTCGATCTCTGGGGCCCTATCTATGGGGTCAAGGTGTTCCTGCCGTTGATCGAAGAAGCGGGGGAGGGGCACATCAACGCCACCTCGTCCATGGCAGGGCTCATTGCCGGACAGATGATGGGCGCGTACAACGTGGCCAAACACGGGGTTGTGGCGCTGATGGCCACCTTGGAACGAGATCTTCGGGGACGAAAGAGTCCGATTACCGCCTCGGTTCTGTGCCCGGGCCCGATCAACACCAACATCAGCCGGCACTCGGTCGAGTTCCGCCCCGGGCAGGCCAAGCCCAAGACCGATGGCGAGACGTCGGGCAAGGTAGCGAAGGGCATCCAGGCCATTCTCGAGAACGGCATGGACCCCGACGAGGTTGGACGGATGGTGCTCGAGGCCATCAGCTCAGACGAGTTCTGGATTCTCACCCATCCTCACTGGGCCAAGGCCATTCAGAAGATGCTCGATGCCATGAACGACAACCGTTCGCTCACCAAGGCCTAACGCTCGAGCTATCTCGGCCGTTAGTTAAGAACAATATTTCTGCGACAAGTTGCTTATGTCGGGTACCTCTGGCACCGATGGTGTGTTTGATCGCCCATGTCACCCGAACCAGCAACC
>CALHBU010000444.1 GCA_937930655.1 uncultured Acidimicrobiales bacterium
TCAGTGCCGGCTCCCGGGTGGGGATCCCCTGGCTGCTGCTCGACTTCGATCTCCCGACCGATCTCGATCCAGTTCAGGGAACCTCCCGAACCATCATCACCATCGAGCCAGGCCAGCTGGTGAAAGTGAAGGTTCCCGTCACCGCCACCAGATGGGGTGTCAGCACCCCGGGCCGAATCAGCGCCACCGCCAGGGACCGCCTCGGGTTCTTTGTCTCATCGGTGGTTCACCGACCCCGGCAGCCCATCCGGGTTCACCCCCGCGACGGCGCCCGCCACACCGTGCTCGCCCCCTCCCGACTCCGGGCCAGGGCAGGCAACCACCGCAGCCGAACCCACGGCGACGGATCCGACTTCGCCGAGATCCGCCCTTATCGACGAGGTGATCCGCAGCGCTCGATCAACTGGCGGGTCTCGGCCCGGAAAGGTGAGGACTGGGTAACGGTCCGGCACCCCGACCGATCCGGTGATCTGGTGCTGTTGTTGGACAGCTTCCGCGATCTCGGCCCTCTGGGCGACCGTCTGGTCCAACGCGCTGTCCGTGCAGCATTGGGGTTGGCCGAGTCCAACCTGGGGCAGCATGACCGGGTTGGGTTGCTCGACGTTGGGCGGAACATCCGTTGGTACCGACCTCGCCTCGGTCGTCTCCATCAAGCCCGGCTCATCGATGCCCTGCTCGATACTCAGGTCGAACCCGGGCTCCGCGCCCACGATGTCCACCAACTGCCGCTGCACGACCTCGACTCTGGCACCTTGATCGTGTTCATCAGCGGCCTCATCGACGAGGACGCAGCTCAACTGCCCATCGAGCTTCGCAGTCGTGGCCACGAGGTTGTTGTGCTCGAGTGCAGTCCCGACGCCCATCTCAAGGTCAAGGGTCGCAACGCCGAGCTAGCAGCCCGTCTGTGGCGCCTCCAGCGGGCGGCAGAGCGGAAGGCCATGGTCGAACGGGGCGTTGCCGTGGTCGAATGGAAGCCAGGCGATCCACTGGAGTTGCCGGTGGCTGCCCTCGAACGACGACCATCGGCATTCCGATGACCACCACCGACATCTCCACCTCCGGCACTCGTCAACTGGCTGTCCTGGCCACCGTCGCAGCATTCGTGTCGATGGCTGCCTTGCTCTTCGGCACTGCCATCGCCGGCATCACCAGCGAGAACTCCGGGCTGGTCATCGTGACCATCGGCGCATTGTTTTTGGGTGTCACCCTGGTCCTGGGATGGGTGCCCGGGTTGTACCTGGGCATCCTCATGGTGACTATCGGTTCGATCTTTGTCGGCGAGAAGATCGAGATGGCACGAGCTGTGATCCTCGCCCTCACCATCATCGTGGTTCACGAATCGGCCCGGTTCTCGCTGGATGCCAGAAAGCCAACCAGGCTGGGGGCCGGGCTTCTCCTGCGCACCTCGCTGGGCGGAGCGCTGGCCATCGGCGTCGTGGCCGTCGTGGCATTGATCCTGAGCCCAATCAGCAACACCGAGCCGAGTGCCGCCTGGGTTCCCATTGGGTTGGCCGCGGTGTCTGTCCCGCTGCTGGCACTCCGGGGAGCCGAGCTACTCACCAACCGCATTTCCCTCTCCGCTCTACCATCGGCCGTCATCGGCGGCGCTCTGGCTATCGCCGTGGTGGCCCTGGTCGCGACCGGGGCCCAGAACCGGGAGGATGTCACCGACGGCCTCCGTGATGGGGGGCCCACCATTGTTGGCGAACGGGCCGATGCCCCACCACCGTTCTATCCCGAAGCGGTCTCGGGCAGCCTGGCCACGCTCATAGGCATGTTCGTCGGCGCCGGCCTCCTCGGACTCCTGTACGGCGCCTTCCACCGTGACCAGATTCTGTTGGAACAGGACGACATTGAGCTGGACCTCGACGATGCCCGCTTCGCCCTTTCGTTTCCGGACACCGCCGAGATCGAGGATTCCGGCCTCGATATCGAGGCCACCAGAGTGCTCTTGGCTTCATTGGTCATCGACCTCGACAACGAACCAGACCCCGGTCGAGCCATCCGCTACGCCTACGCCAAGGTCGAACAACAACTGACAACCCTGGGCATCGAGAGGTCAGAGAGCGAGACCGCCCACGAATTCATGGCTCGGGCCCTTCCAGTTCTTGGCGACGGCAGCTCACTCTCCTCGCTAACCAGCCTTTTCGAGCGAGCTCGCTTCTCTGACAAGCCAGTACCCGAGGCCATGCGAGAGGACGCCCGATCTGCACTCACCAGCCTCCAGGGCCAGATAGAGACGGCTCCCCGCCCGGTAGTGGAAGACGACCAAGAGTCCGAGACCTCGAGAGGAACGCCAGCATGATGGTGGCCGGCGTCATGGTGGCGTTCCTGGCCATCGGTTTCGGCACCCAGGTTCTGGCTCGTTATGTGCAGCGTCACGGGACCGATCTTCGCTCGTCCGGTCCGCTGGTAGAGCTGCGGCGCACCGAGGTACCAACCATCCAACCGGCCGACTTCGACCGTCTTGAGGGTTTGGTCTCCGACGGCTTGCTGAGCGACTCGTACATGACCAGAGAGCTGCTTCCGATGTTGCGGTCGCTGGGGGCCGAAGCACCAAAAGGTCCGGTCGTCATCGAGACTCCGGGCCGATTGGGCCGTAACGCCTGGTTGGTTCGAACCCTGGAAGAGCTCGAAACGGCCTGGGCCATCGACTAAGAGTCTGGCTCGAAACGACCAGCCAGCAACGGCCGATTGGCCCTAACAATCGGACGAGGCCGGACGATACCTAACCCATGGGCAACAACGCAGTTCGGGCGGGCTGGTTCCTGGATCGCAATGATCCAAGCCTGGAGCGCTATTGGGACGGTGAAGCGTGGACGGAAGAAACACGTCCGTCGCCATCTCTCAATGACTTCCTGGGACCAATCGAGCCGCTCTTGATGGAAATGATCGGACTTCCGAAAGACAACGGACAACTGGACCTCGACGCCGTTGAGACGATTGATGCCGCAGAGATGACTGACGAGGCTGCTCAGCCCTCCGACGACAACACTTCACGGGTGAACCGAACAACTGCCACCAGCTGATCCTCAGAAAACTTTCCGTCGAACGCCGGCATGTTGTTGCGGCCTTCTCCGACCATCGCTACCTGGTCGGCAAGATCGGGGAATCGATCGAACACCCGACCATCGGAGAGCTGAGGGCCGCGCCCGCCGTCGCCAGCGGCCCCGTGACACTGCGCGCAGTTACGGATGTAGAGCTCACGTCCTTCGATCAGCACCGTGTCGCCATTGGTGACTTCGGGTACCTGGGCGCCGCCGGCGGTGCATGACGCCAGGGCGACGAGCAGCAAGATGGCCAGGGCAACCAGAACCGATCGACCTCTTGGCTTGGTCACTACCGTCCCTTGAAGGTGGGATCGCGCTTCTCGAGGAAGGCACTGACTGCTTCCTTGGTGTCGTTGGTCGTGAAGTTCACGGTCTGAGACCAACCCTCGACCTCCAACGCTTCGTCCATGGTGGCGGTGAAGGCCGTATTCAGCATGGCCTTGGTTTGGGCGAGCGCAATGGGTGGGCCCGATGCCAAACGATCGGCCCAGTCGGCCACGAAGCTGTCGAGCTCGGCGTGAGCCACAACACGATTCACCAAACCGAGCCGCTCTGCTTCAGCCGCATCGACGATGTCGCCGAAGAACGCCAGTTCCTTGGCTCGATGCAGACCAACCAGCCGAGGCAGCAACCACGTGCCGCCGAAATCCACACTGAGGCCCCGTCGGCTGAAGATCTCGCTAAAGCGGGCCTGATCACTAGCCACCGTAAGATCGCAGCCCAGGGCCATATTGAGGCCGGCGCCAGCCGCTACCCCGTTGATCTTGGCCACCGTGGGCATCGGAAGAGAATGGAGCCCCATGACAACGTCGTGAATGTGCCGCATGGCGGCCAACTGATGCCGGCGGGGCCCGTCACTCTGGCCACCAAGATCGGCTCCCGAGCAGAAGGCATCGCCTGCGCCGGTGATGACAAGCACCCGAACGTCGGCCTCGTGTTTGATTGTCTGGAACAGCGCAAGCAACTCGTTCCACATGGCGGCGTTGGCTGCGTTTTTCTTGGCCGGCCGATTGAGGGTGAGGGTGAGCACGCCGTTGTCGGCGACGTCATACAGAAGGGTCTCGGCGTTGGGTAGATCCATGACCGAACAGTAGCCAGCCCAGCGGCCCATACTGGAGTTGTGGGCTTCGATCCGAGACGTCAGCACAAGCGCACCCCGTTCGACTACTTCTTTGTGGCCGCTGGCAGTCTTGCCGCGCTGGGATTGCTGGCCTGGGCCGTCCTGGGCTGATGCCGGCGAGAAAGCGAACCGCTGAGCAGAAGCGCCAGGCTCAGGCGAACTCGGCTTCGAAGAAGCCCGGGAAAACAAAGGCTGGGAAGCGATCCGGCAGGGCACCGGCCCGTAAAGGCCAACGGTCGCTCCCCGATCCGTCGGATCATCCCTATTCCACTACCCGCTTTGTCCAGCCCTACGAAGCGACCAAGACCTACCATTGTCCCGGCTGCCAAGGTGCCATTCCTCCCGGTCTCGGTCATTTGGTAGCGGTGCCACCCAATGCACCCGATCTTCGCCGGCACTGGCATCGAGGCTGCTGGAACGGGCGTCATGACCGACGGTGAGGAAACCAGGCCTCTACCCTGGGCCGGTGCGTTCATTGGTTCCGCGTCGTCTGGTTGGTGCCCTTTTCGTTTCCGCTTTTCTCCTGATCGCCGGCGTGACTCCTCCGGCTGCTGCCATCGAGCCGATCAAGGCTGACTTCGATCACATCGCCAACCTCGTCGAGCTGACCGACGATCACGCCAGGGTGCTTCGTCTGTACTGGGCCTATTTCGACCGGCAGCCAGAAGCCGACGGCGCCATGTATTGGATCGACCAGTTCGAGCAGTGTCGGGGGCTGCTCGGAATCGCCACCTTCTTCACCGATAGTCCCGAGTTCGTTCGTACCTATGGAGAACTCACCAACAACGAGTTCATCGATTTGGTCTACCGGAACGTCCTCGATCGTTCGCCCGATTCACAAGGACGGGCCTACTGGGCCGCCCAACTACAGGGCGGGTCGGTCGACCGCACCAGAATGATGGTCGACTTTTCGTTCTCTCCCGAATTTGTTGGCTCTCACCCCCTGCCGTCCGACGGTGTTCCCGGCCGGGTCTGCGCCGCCAGTGTTGGTGCCGAGATGGCGTCGCCACAGACCTATGAACTGCAGGACTGGGTGCCGTACGCAACCGTCGGCCCGGTCACCCTGGTCCATCCGTCAGCGGCCGTCGGTCAGATCGGCTTTCACCAGTCCGGCCACGACGGAGCCCAGCAACAGACGGCAACAGACGACCTCGCCACCCCAACGCTCACCATGGCCAGTCGAGGGCGGGGCACTGCGTCTCGTTCGGCATCGGACATCGCCGTACACCCGCTGTTCGAGATTCGTTCTCCGGTAAGCGGCACCGTGCTGCGAGCCGGTAGCTACATCCTCTACTGCGATCACCGAGACGACTTCGTGGTCATCGAGCCCGACGATCGTCCCGGTTGGGAGGTCAAAGTGCTTCACATCTCCGGTGTGCAGGTTCGAGCTGGTGACACGGTCGAGGCCGGCGTGACGGTGCTGGCCCCGGGCTCGACCAAGTTTTCGTTCCGGTCACAGATCGACAAGTTCACGGCCGAGCCATCGTGGGGTCATGTCCACATCGAGATCGTCGATCCATCGATCCCTGATCGCCCTTCAACCGGGCCCGGCTGCTGACCAGACTCTCTACCCTGACACGATGACCGAAAGCCCCAGTACCTCCATGCCAGCCGGCATCGATGCCCTTGACCACTTTCGCCTCGATGGCCGAGTCGCCATTCTCACCGGAGCCAGCTCCGGTCTTGGCCATCGCTTCGCCCAGGTGCTCACCGGCGCAGGAGCCGCTGTTGTCTTGGCCGCTCGCCGCGCCGACCGTCTCGCCGAGCTGACCGACGAGCTCAACGCCAATGGGAAGGGCCCCGCGGTCTCGGTTACCTGCGACCTCACCGACGCCGGAGCACCCGATGCTCTGGTGGCGGCCGCCCTCGACCACTTCGGCCAGATCGATGTGGTGGTCAACAATGCCGGGATCTCCCGAGTGCTACCGGCGGTCGACGACGATGTCGAAGAGTTCCGGCGGGAGCTGGAAATCAATTTGGTTGCCCCCTACGAGCTCGCCCGCAAGGCCGGGAAGTGGATGCTCGACAACCAGCGCCCCGGTTCAGTGGTGAATATCGGCTCGATTCTGGGCACGGTGGGTGGCGGACGACTAAAGGTTCCCGGTTATGCATCGGCCAAGGGTGGGCTTCACAACCTGACCAGGGAGCTTGCCTCGGAGTGGGCCAGGAAGGGTGTTCGCTGTAACACCATCGCTCCCGGTTGGTTCGAGACCGAGATGAACTCGAACATGTTCGGCAGCGACGGCGGCATGAGCTACATCAACGAGGGGGCAGCCATGGGTCGCCCCGGCTACGAGGGTGAGCTTGATGGTGCCCTCTTGTTCCTGGCTTCCAATGCGTCAAGCTACGTGACCGGCCAGATTCTCCATGTCGACGGCGGTTGGACTGCCATCTAATGGCTGTGTATCTCATTCGCCATGCCAAGGCCGGCCCTCGAACGGCTGGACCTCACGACATGTATCGCCAGCTAACCGCCGATGGTCATGACCAGGCGGAGCGCCTGGTTGCCGAACTCGACAACGCCACCGTCGGCAAAGTGCTGTCCAGCCCAGCCACCCGCTGCGCCCAGACTGTCACGCCGTTGGCCGAGGCACGGGGTTTGGAGGTCGACGAGCAGCCCGACCTGTGGGAGGGCTCCCGGATCGATCATGTGCTGACCCTGTTGGAGGCCAACGTTGCTGCCGGAGCCATTGTCTGCTCCCACGGCGACATCATCCCCGCCGTTGTCGACACGCTGGCCCAGCAGGGAACAGAGATTCACGGTCGGGGCTGCGAAAAAGGGTCGACCTGGGTGCTCGAACACGACGGTCATCGTTGGACAAGCGCTCGCCACCTCTCCGCGCCCTGAACGGCTCAGCACTCCAGCCGCTCAGCCAATGGAGCAACCAGCTGCTCAATCATGGGCGGCGGTGAGCCGGCCGCAATGACGGCAATCTCTTCGCACGCCCTGTCGGGTTGACCATTGCGGTCGAACACAATGGCTCGAAAAGCCCGGGCGTCGGGGTACTCGGAGTCAACCTCGATTGCCCGATCGAGGAAGAACATCCCCGACTCGAGCAGCTCGGCCGCGGCATCGTCCTGGCCGGCCTGTTGGGCGGTCCCAGAAGCCAGGACCACATACCAGCCTCGATAGGTCAACGCCTCGACGTTCTGGGGGTCACGATCCAAAACCTCGTCGAAAC
The DNA here is from genome assembly GCA_937930655.1 of uncultured Acidimicrobiales bacterium. Taxonomy (GTDB): domain Bacteria; phylum Actinomycetota; class Acidimicrobiia; order Acidimicrobiales; family SZUA-35; genus JAHECQ01. Next base: position 7,353 of record CALHBU010000444.1, read on the forward strand.
AGGTCAGTGACTCCAGGAGCTGGTTGGCCTGGGCTCCCATTTGCTGGCATCGAAGCACCTGATCCCGGTCCGACGGGTCGATCGAGCCGGTTATCTGATCGTTGACACCACGTTCACCCACCGCTTGAGCCAGAAGGAACCCAGCTCCGATGGCCAACGCGGTGAGACCGACGACCCAGCCAATCGCCCGCCGGCTTTCTCTGCTCCCGCCTGTCTCGACTGGGTTGTTGTGGGCATCGATGGCTCGCAGAACCTCTGCGGCCCGGGCGGTGTAGTCATCTTTCAACGCCACATAGTCAGCCTGGTCGAGGTCACCGGCAGCCAGTTCGGCATCGAGATCATCGAGAGAACGAAGCAGATGGTCTTTCTCATCAGCAAGGGCCGCCAAATCGGCCTCGGTTCTGGCCTGCCGCTCAGCCATCGTTCGCTCTGGCCCTCCGAGCCACCTCGACCAGCTCGGCGTCGGCAGCTGTTGCCTTACGACGGCTCCCTGACCGGCGAACGACCGCGAAGAGTCCGGCGGCCCCAAACGTGGCAACCACCGCCGGCAGGATCCAGATAAGTGCCGAGAATCCATCGGAAGGAGGAGTGAGGAGTACGTCGGTGCCGTACGAGCGCAGCAGTTCGTCACGTATCTGCTCATCGGATGCACCGGTGCTTACCCGGAGACGGATCAGATCCCGGATGGATGCAGCCACCGCAGCATTGGATTCGGCCACCGACTGGCCATCGCAGGTTGGGCAGGCATAGAGGGTGCTCAGCGATTGCACCCGCTCGGCATCGGTTGGTTCCCCGCCGTTATCGAAGACCGCAACAGCCAGGAGCGCCAGGGAGGCCAGCAAGATGGCAGCCCAGTGTGGGCGTCGATCCGGCCGGCTACCGCTCATGAGCCCTCAACCACTTCGAGGACCTGGTCGGCTTCGATACCGGAGATGAAGTGGGCGACCACCTGGCCATCGGGGCTCACCAGAAAGCTCTCCGGCACCCGTCTGAGCTGAAAGGCCACGACCGTCTCCGGAGATTCCATCACCGGCCAGCTACCGCCGAGCCGATCGAAGAGGTCGGCAACGCTCTGTGGGTCGTCGTCGAAGACCACCGAGACCAATTCAAGTTGGCCGGTGTCGGCGCCCCAGCTCTCGAGCTCGACCAGCTCAGGGTGCTCCACGATGCACGGACCGCACCAGGTGGCAAAGAAGTTAATGAGCACCCAACGACCGCGGGCGTCGTCGATGTCGTACGACCCACCGGCCAGGGTCTCTCCGGCAATAACGGGGACTCTGACGCCCATGAGTCGATTGGCTGTGTCGTCGGTAGCTCGGTCGGAAAACGCAAACAACGCGATCAGGCCAACCAGGACGACGCCAACGACGGTTGCCGCCGTACGAGCTGTGTTCCTCGACTCGGTGTTTCTCGACTCAGGCTCAGCCATTGACGAGAGCCTCGCTCACCGGCGCCGAGGTGGCGTCAGTGCTCTGCCGGCGCTTACCCGGGAACAGGGCAAGAATCGTGCCGACACCCATCAGTGTTCCGCCAGCCCACAACCAACTAATCAGCGGGCGCAGGATCACCCTGAGCCTGATGGGTCCATCAGGATCGTTGGGGACTTCGTCGAGCACGAGGAAGACGTCTTCGGTGAATCCCGTCCGGACCGATGGCGTGGCCAGAGGCGTCCCCATTTGTCGGAACCGGGTGATGGCCGGGGCGTAGACATCATTGCCATCGATCTCCACCAGGGCGAACACCCGCTCCCGCCGATCGTTGCTGTCGGCCCCCAGCTCGAGGTAGGTGAAGGTGTGATCGTTGACCGTCATCGACTCGCCGGGCAGGAGGGTGGCGGTCCGGTCAGTCTTGTAGCTCTCGCTGGCCCCGATGCCTACGGCCATGATCACGACGCCGATGTGGACGATCATGCCGCCATTGGTCCGGCCGACGAAACCTCGCCACCCTTGACGCCGAGTGGCCAGTACCACCTGGCGGATAGCGGCACCGGCGGCAAAGCCACCGAGTCCGAAGGTGAGAACCGGATAGAGCCCCCGGCCACCGAGCACAATGGCCAACAACATGCCACCGAGACCCGCCATCGCTGGCCAGAAGAGCCTCTCGGAGAGAAGTTCGGTCGAAGCCTTCCTCCACGGCAACACTGGGGCCGACGCCATGAGAAACAACATCACGAAGGCAATTGGACGACCGAGGGAGTCGAAGTAGGGGCGGCCAATGGTGAGCCGGGTGCCGTCCCACGCCTCGGCCAGGAGGGGAAAGACGGTGCCAAGGAGCACGACGAAGGCCAGTGCGCCGAACAGGACGTTGTTGGCCAAGAACGATGCCTCGCGGGAAAGCGGAGAGTCGATGGCCCCCGGCGACCGTAGTTGGTCGCCACGCCAGCCGATGAGAATCACGCTGGCTCCGGCGGTGATGGCAAAGAAAACCAGCAGCCAGGGACCGACATCGCCATCAGCAAAGGCGTGTACCGACTCGATGACGCCGGACCGGGTCAGGAAGGTGCCGAGAATCGTGAGGCAGAAGG
>CALHBU010000445.1 GCA_937930655.1 uncultured Acidimicrobiales bacterium
AGCCTGGCGAGCTACGGCGCCCAGCTGGGCAACGGCTTCACCGCTTCCCCTGGCCACGGCCAATGCCAGCCGGTGATCGTTGAACAGGGCCCACCCGGCCGAGTGAGCTGCGCTGGCCACCAGTCCGGCTGAGCCTGCTGGCAGGCCGGCCTCGGCCAATGCTGGATCAAGAGCGTTGTCGACGATGGCAATCGCGGTGCCGAGGGCGTCGGAACCGATACGGAACACCACCGTGTTGCCACTGCGAAGCACACCGCAAGCGTCGGCAAACACATTCGGTCGCCCCTCGAAGACAAAGCCGATCACGCCAAGGCCGGCCAGCCGCTGCTCGACGGTCCAGCCTTGGTGGGCGACGGTGTCGATGACGCGGTCTCGCTGGCTATCGGCGTCTCGCCATGAGCGAAGGCCGGCGATCATGTCGGAACGCATGCCATCGGTCAGCTCTAGCCGTGTCGTGGAGCGACCGCGCTCCTTGGCTCTGACGACATCGGCCGCGTTGGCGGCCGCGATGGGGGCGAACGTCTCGTCGTCTTCCAAACGCCGGGCGAAGGCTTCGTAGAAGGCCGAGATGGCGTCGTCGGTGACGGCACCAAGACCGAGGAAGGCCTGGTGGGCTTTGGCGACGGCCGTTTCGGCTCGCTCCCACTCGGACTGCTCGATGTGGAGGAGCGCTCCAGAATCGTTTACAACGACGAGCCGGTCACCGGCCGAGAAGGCGTCTGCCAACTCGGCCGGGACGGTTGTTACCCGGTTGCCACCGAAGACAATCGGTTGATCGGGAAGGAGGGAAGTAAGGGCGCCGTCCATCCCGGCAAGCTACCTAGTTGTAGGCGGTCTCGGCATGGAGGCTCGTGTCGAGTCCAGTCAGTTCCTGCTCCTCGTCGACCCGGAGGCCGATGGTGCCATCGATGACCTTGACGATGAGGAAGGTGACCACGAAGGAGTAGACGCCAACCATGACGTTTCCGATGATCTGCTCGATGAGCAGGCCTGCGCCCCCGCCTTCGATGATGCCGGCCTCGAAGCCGTCACCGGCGCCCAGAGTTGCCGGGCTGGCGAAGAAGCCGATGAGGATGCCTCCCACCAGGCCTCCCACCATGTGAACACCGACGACGTCGAGTGCGTCGTCGTAGCCGAACTTGAACTTCATTCGTACAGCCAGGGCGCACAGCGCACCGGCCGCGATGCCGACGCCGATGGCGCCGTTGACACCCATGAACCCGGCGCCGGGGGTGATGCCGACCAGGCCGGCAACAATTCCCGATGCGGCGCCCAGCGAAGTGGCGTGGCCGTCGATCATCTTCTCGACCAGCAACCAGGCCAGCATGGCGGCCGCAGCTGCCATGAAGGTGTTGGCAAAGGCCTGAACAGCCACGCCGTCAGCGGCGAAGGCCGAGCCGGCGTTGAATCCGAACCAGCCGAACCAGAGAATGCCAGCGCCGAGCATGGTGAAGGGAAGGTTGTGGGGCTGCATTGACTCGTTGGGCCAGCCACGTCGCTTGCCGAGGGCCATTACGAAGGCCAGCGAAGCGGCACCAGCCGCTACGTGCACCACGGTGCCGCCCGCGAAGTCGAGGCCACCCCGTTCAGCCAGGAAGCCGACACCGGGCCGAAACACCCAGGCCCAGGCCGGCGTGAAGACGAACAGCATCCACACCGGGACGAAGACCAGCCAGGCCGAGAACTTGAGGCGATCGGCGACGGCACCGGAGATGAGGGCGGGTGTGATGCTTGCGAACGTCAGGGCGAAGAAGACGTCTCTGAGCCCGGCTCCCCCGTCCTCGCCTGTGATGTTGATGCCAGAGAGGAAGGCATTGTCGAACGTTCCGATCCAGGCGTTCTCACCGGTCGAGGAGAGGCTGTAACCGATCACGTACCAGAAGATGGGCACGATGCCGAGGCAGACCATGTTCATCATCAGCATGTTCAGCATGTTCTTGGAGCGGGACATGCCGCCGTAGAACAGTGCGAGGCCAGGGACCATGAAGAGAACAAGCGAAGCGGAGATGAGAATCCACGCGGTATCACCGGTATCCATTTGAAGTAGTTGCCTTTCGGGCGACTCGGAACAAGCCGAGATGTTCAGAACTGAGTAAGGACCAAGTCAGCTTGACCACAGGCTGAGTCGCCGCTGTTTCCCGTGTGTTTCGTCTTTGTTAACAGGCAGCCCTGCGTTGGGGCACTGTCCCTCCTCCTTGGGACTTTTCACTCAGCGACACCCAAAACTTTCATGGGACTCAGCGACATTCCTGACTACTTCACTCGGGTTTGAGGTCAGCCTGCTTCTCGCACCGACGCTCTGCTCAACCCCAATGACTACCGAGAGGGCGAAATCGCCGTGATTATGCAGTGGGTAGATAACGCTGGGAAGCACTCGATAACGCCTGTGTTCCCGAGTGGTCAAACACGTTGACGGTCGGAGTCGCTAAGCCAGTCCGTATTGTGCGACGTCGTTGAAGTGTCTTACGTATCGTAGTACGATTCGACTATGGCTGTTCTCAACTTCAGGACCGACGAACGTTCAGAGCGTGCACTCGCTGAGCTGACCTCCGACGGTTCGACAACCTCTGAGGCCATTCGCCAGGCACTCGTTGATGCCGTGAGGCTCCGACGCCGCGAACAAATGCGGGCGGAGTCCCTTGCGTTGATGAACGATGACGACGACCGGGCCGAAAGCCGTCGCGTGTCTGAGGAGATGGACGAACTTCGTGCGTGGTGACGTACACCGACTTCGCGCTGCACGCGCCACTCGCGGCCACGAACAACAGGGCGCCCGCTACGGCGTCATCCTGCAATCTGATGACCTCATCCTGTCAACGATCCTGATTGCACCCACCTCGCGTTCATCTCCAGAGCGGATCTTTCGGCCAACAGTCGTCGTAGAAGCTGAGGAAACCAGAGTCCTGGTCGAGCAGTCCTCTGCCGTTGCGCCTGAACGACTCGGCCCGCTTGTCGGTCGACTGACCCACGACGAACTCTCAGCAGTCAATGACGCACTTCGCCTGGTCCTCGAACTGGACTGACCAAACTCGTTGGTACA
>CALHBU010000446.1 GCA_937930655.1 uncultured Acidimicrobiales bacterium
GAGCAGGCAGCCGAGAAGTACCCCGAAGGCTGGGAGACGCCGTTGCCGTATCTCCGTGTGGTGAAGCAACCGACCTGAGCGATCGAGCTCTCAGCAGCCGGCTTCTCCCATGCCGCCGGTGATCTTCAGTATCAGATCGACGTAGTTGTTTTGAATTGCCACGCCACAAAACAGGAGACACCCCCGGCCGCTTGGGCTTTCGCCTTCGCTTCCGGGGGTGTCGGTCGGTCTGATCATCCACCTACGTCGATCTCCACGGCAGTACCGTTTCATTCAACGTATTTCCACTTCCCGTCGGACAAGTCCGGCGGGAAGTTTCCGTTTTGCGGTCACCACGGGTTGCCCCGGTTTTTCCGCAAGGACCCGGCCATCTAATCCTCTGACTCGGGCTCTCTGCCTCCAGGTTGCCCCTTTGGTTTCGTTCCCTCGTTGTTGGTTCAGATGCGGACCCCGCTAGCCAGTTCGAGCGTTGGCCGAAGCCTCCGGTCTCTCTGGGGTTTGACCCTTGCGAGTCTCACCAGGTGGTTTTTCTTTCCTGGCCAAGACGTGCCCGACGCTCCTTCGCTACTTCGGTCCGGGGCAGCCACTCGGTCCGGAGACTTGGTGACTTTTCCCTGACGCCCGAAGCGCTCTCTGCGACGCACCCGCTTGGTTGATTGGCATCCAAGTGTGCTTTCGGCTCGGGGTCAAGGGGAATCGGTGAATCTCTTGGGTTATCCCCCAGATTTCTTTCTTGTCCTCAGAAACTTGCGGTTTACCCACCGGTTGTCCACCGGGTTACACACAGGCTGGGCCGGAGACAGTGGCTAGTTGGCGAACACGAGTGAGGCCCCCGTGGCTCCGTTGATTCCATCCCAGGAAGGTCGGTCGGGGGGCATCAGTCGATTGGTACCAACAATGGTCACGTACACGTCGCCCTGGTCGCCAATCACGTCGAACTGGATGCTGAAGACTCGACCGTCAAGCGCAGGATCGACATCGGTGATGTCGATGTTCCATTGGAACAGGTAGGTATCGGCGGGGATCGCCACGGTCCTGCCTTCCCGCACAACGGCTCCGCTGGCATCAACAAGGTTGGTCTTAACCTCAATGGTCTCGCCGCTGAGATTGTCGACGAAAACGTCCCAATAGCGGCGAGGCGATGCGGTGGAGCCGATTACGACATCGCCGATGCTGCAGCCCCAAATCGTTGTTGGAGTGTACGAACGTAGGTAGCCGGCCAACGGATCGAATGTGCCGGTAGCCAGTACGTACTCTTCGCTTTCGCTGAAGAAGAGCAGCAGCCCACCCCGGGTCAGATCGGTGGCAAGCCTGTTGATCCAGAAGGCTCGCCCGCCGGCATCAGGCAGGCGGCCAAATACGTTTTGGTAAATGAGGTCGACGAAATCAGCATCGCTGAGGCTTCCGTAGCGTGTCTGGAACTCCGGGGACTCGGTGAAGAACTGGGCGATTCGTAGCAAGTGCCAGCCCTCGGTGGCGTAGTTGTCGACCCAGCCGTCGAACCCGGCCTGGTCGGGCTCACGAAGAAAAACTGCGGTGTAGAGCCGGTAGATCGAATCGGTCATCTCAGGACAGATCGTGGTGAAGTCTTCTGGCGCCGCTCCGACAGGGGACGGAGCTGCCACCGCCCCGGTGAACAGGCTGGTCGCCAGCATTGTGATTGACAGCGCGACGGTGCGCGCCACTGTGGATAGTTTCTTCATCTTCCCTCCAACGCAGGGCATGGTCCCTCCAAGCCCCAGAACGAAGCTACTGGCGAAGATGCCCGGTGTCATCCTGGCCGGTGAGTGTCACGGGGCGGTTGTACGGTGCTCGGTGATGAGCGACATGTCTGCTGGCCCCGAGCTCAAGACACCCGTTGGACGGGTCATTGGCATCGAGGACGCCACCCCACTTGAGTTCTGGGTTGCCGTCGATCCGGCCCACACCCTGCAGCTCGACGACGTCGTGGCACTCGATCGGGTGTTACCCGACGGCCTGGTGGTCAAGATGTTCGGGCTGGTTACCCAGGTGAGGGCACGCCATGAGGGCGCCCGATTCCAGAGTGATGTGTTCCTGATCGCCGAGGGCATTCTGCCGGCCGAGGTCAGCGAGGCGGCCCTCATCCAACCCACTCGCTTTGAGCCCGAGGTGCTCTTGCCGCCGTTGCCCGGGGCGCCAGTCCGTTTGGCTACCGACGACGAACGGGATACCGCCCTTTCATTTGACGAGGTCGAGCGTCGCCTGCCGGCTGGTCTGTCCCGCAACGACGAGCCGGTGTTTCTCGATCTCGACTTTGTCGACGGGACCAAAGGCGCCCACATCAACATTTCTGGTATCTCGGGCGTTGCTACCAAGACGAGCTACGCAACCTTCCTCCTGTACTCCATGTTCACGTCGGGGGTGCTCGGGGCTGAGGCGGCCAACACCAAGGCCCTCATCTTCAACGTCAAGGGCGAGGACCTGCTCTTTCTCGATCACCCGAACTCGCAGCTCGACGCTGAGTCGGCGGCTCGTTACGGGCCGCTTGGTCTTGAGCCGGCTCCGTTCCGTGACGTCGGCATCCTGGCTCCACCACGCAAAGGCGACCCCAACGCCACGCCGGCCACCGGTTCTCGGACCCTCGGAGTCGAACCGTTCTTCTGGACCATCGAACAGTTCTGTCACCAGCAACTGCTGCCTTTCCTGTTTGCTGATGCCGAGGACGAGCGACAGCAGTACACCATCGTCGTGCAGTCGGTCACGGCCCAGTTGGCCCAGCTGCCAGCGGCAGGCGATGGCGCAGTCAGTCTGGAAGGTCGCGTCATCCGCACCTTTGCCGACCTGGTCGAGGCCATCGAAGAGAAGCTCATCCCCGAAGACCCCGACGAACCAGCCGACCAGAAGTGGACCGGTCGAGCCGTCGGGGGCGGCACCATCAACGCCTTCGTCCGCCGAATGGCATCAGCTCGCCGCCACATTGAGCAGTTGGTAAGGGCCGATATCGGAAACGCGGCCCAGCACGCCCTCGATCTCGATGCTCACCAGGTGACGGTGGTCGACATTCATTCGCTTCACGACAGGGCCAAACGGTTTGTCGTTGGCGTTGTGCTGCGCCAGGCCTTCGACGCTAAAGAGGCCAGCGGTATTGCCAAGCCGCTACAACTCGTGGTGCTCGACGAGCTCAACAAATACGCCCCCCGGGACTCATCCAGCCCCATCAAAGAGATCCTCCTTGATGTCGCCGAGCGAGGTCGTTCGCTCGGCATCATTCTCATCGGCGCTCAGCAGACAGCCAGCGAGGTTGAGCGGCGAGTGGTGTCCAACTCGGCCATCCGAATCGTTGGGCGGCTGGATGCAGCCGAGGCCCGACGGGACGAGTACGGCTTCCTCCCCACCGTGCAGCGTCAGCGCTCCACCATCCTCAAACCGGGTTCAATGTATGTGGCCCAACCCCGCCTGCCGGTGCCGCTGTTGGTCGAGTTTCCCTTCCCCTCATGGGCTACCCGTTCGGCCGAAGCCGATCGGTCGGCAGATACCGACGACGCCACCGACGACCCGTTTGCCGGGCTCACCTAGTTGCGTTCAGAACGGGTCAGTCGACCCGGCCACCTGAACGCCAGTACTCACCGTCGGCTCGATCGAGGAAGCGTTCGTCGACGAGATAGCGGCGCAGAGCTGCCACGTCGTCGTTGAAGTGGCGGAGGAGAGCGTTGACCTCACGCTCTGGATAGTGCCGACCGGGCTCAAACTCCTGCGCTAGTCGCTCCAGCACAACCAACCGCTTCGAACGTTTCGTCGGAAAATGCACCAGCCGACCGTCGACGATTGCTTGGTCGAGAACCCGCTGATGGTCCTCGGGCTCGTCCTGATGTTGACCGGTTGTGGGAGTTGGTGCCGCGGCCCGAGCCGCCCGTTTGAACGACTCTTCCAGCAGCGCAAACGAGCCTTCGGAGCCTGATTCGACCAGGCCGGCAGTGACCAAACGGTCGATGGCGTCGACACAGGTACGACTATCGAGTCCGGTGGCCCTGACCACTCCTTCGAGGTCGACGGCGCCCAGAATCATCGCCGCAATGACCTGTCGACGATCTGTTTCGGCCATGAGCCCGGCCAGTCGGCCTGCATCCAACATGAACCTATTCTGGCGTCGATGGCGACCTGCTCCGTACCCTTGCTCCTGTGAGCAACCAAACGCCCGAACCGGTGATCGACCTCGATGCCCTCCTGCATCCCAATGAGCAGTCGAAGTTTCGCAGGCTGTGCCTGCCGACCACCTCGGTCGAACTCACCGAACTGGCCGGTGTTGTCGAGATGCACCTGGCCCGGGTGAAGGACGTTGGCGACCATCGCACCGACATCGAAACAGCCGAACGCATCGCCGGGGTGCTGACCCAGTTGCTGGGCGGCACCTCTGGTTTCGCTGACGATGAGCGGGCCTTGCTACGGGGGGCGGTTGAGTACTTCCTGATGACCGACGATGCCGACGGCGACCTCGATGACGTGCTTGGTTTCGATGACGATGCCCGGGTGCTCAATTCGGTGCTGGAACGGCTGGACCGCCCCGACTTGAAGGTTGTCTTCGAGTAACCGAGGTACCAACAGCGGCACTGTCACACCGAGCGCGTACGGTCTAGGACGTGCGCCTTTTGCATACCTCCGACTGGCATGTCGGCAAGGCCATACGTGGTCACAGCCGAGCCGACGAGCATCGAGCCGTGCTGGCCGAGATCGTCGGTATCGCCCAGCGGGAATCGGTCGATCTGGTCATCGTTGCTGGCGATCTCTTCGAGACGGCGGCGCCATCTCCCGAGGCCGAGGCCATCGTCTATCAGGCCTTTCTGCAGCTCTCTCAACAGGCTCCAGTGGTCAGCATCGCCGGCAATCACGACAATCCTCGCCGGCTGGAAGCGGTGGCCCCGCTACTTCAGCTGGGGCGAGTGACCATGCTTACCGAAGCGGCCGCGCCCGATGCTGGCGGGGTCATCACGCTGAACATCGCCGACGGTACACCGGTCAACATTGCGCTGCTTCCCTTCGTGAGCCAGCGGGCCATCGTGCGAGCCGACCAACTCATGAACGACCCGGCCTACAAGCTGGCCCAGACCTACGCCGATCGGCTTGCCATCGTGGTCAAGGCGCTCAGCGCCGGTTTCTCGGCCGAGGCCGTCAACCTCATCGTGGCTCACGCCTTTGTGCAGGGAGGTGAGGTCGGCGGCGGTGAGCGGGCAGCCCATCTTGTCGATGAGTACGCCGTTCCTGCCGTGTCGTTTCCTCCAACCGCCAGCTATGTGGCTTTGGGCCACCTTCACCGCCCGCAGGCCGTTCGAGGCGCCACCGCCATGCATTACTGCGGCTCGCCGTTGCAGCTGGACTTCGGCGAGGAACAACAGACAAAGCAGGTCAACCTGGTCGATGTCGAGCCCGGCCTGCCGGCCAAGGTCACTCCCGTTCCCCTGACCTCTGGTCGTTCGTTACAGACGGTTAAGGGAAGCCTGGCCCAGTTGGCCGGTGTCGCCGATTCGGTTGGCGATTCCTGGCTTCGGGTGCGGGTGAACGAACCAGCAAGAGCCGGCTTGGCTGACGAAGTCCGAGAACTCCTGGGCGATGGCGTGGTTGATGTCGTGGTTGAGCACGACCGGCCCCACGGTGCTGAGGTTCGGCGTCGACGCGATGGTCGTACCCCCACCGAGCTTTTTGCCGACTACCTCAACGAGAACGACGTGGTCGACGAGCGGCTCCAGGCGGGGTTCAACGAACTTCTCGACGAGGTCTCGGGATCGTGAGTGCCGGGCGATGAGGCCACTGGTTGTCCAGTTCGAGGGGTTCTCGACCTTCCGTGATGCCACCGAGGTGTCGTTTGGCGACTCCGATCTTGTGGCCTTCGTCGGGTCTACCGGCTCGGGCAAGTCCAGCATCATCGACGCCATAACCTTTGCTCTCTACGGCTCGGTTGCTCGCTATGGCGATGCTCGACTGGTAGCGCCGGTCATCAACCAGTCGGCCAATGAGGCCAGGGTCCGGCTCGACTTCGAGGTCGCAGGCCGCTCCTACGTGGCCGTCCGGATCGTGCGGCGGACCAAGACCGGGGCCAGTACCAAGGAAGCCCGCCTGGAACTTCTCGACCCGTCAGAAAGCGAGTCGCCGGTGCTGGCCACCGGCGCCAAAGAGGTAACCGAGGCCGTCGAGGCTCTGCTGGGTCTGGACTTCACACAGTTCACCCGCACCGTGGTGTTACCTCAGGGTGACTTTGCCGAGTTCCTCAAGGACGACCCGGCCAGTCGGCAGAAGCTGCTCCGTCGCCTTCTCGACCTCGAAGTGTTTTCCCGCATGGGCGTGCTGGCGCGTGACCGGGCGAAGGAGGCCGGCCAGAAGGCTGAAGTGCTCGAAAGTCAGATCGCCCGCCACGAAGACATCACCCCGGCGGTGCTTACTGCCGCCAAGAAGCGGGTGTCAGCCCTGGTCGGTTTCGTCGGCGTCGCTACCGACCATCTTGCTGCGTTGGCCGAGGTCGACGAGAAGCTGGCTGCGCTCAGGACCGAGGTCGGGGTGATCGACTCCGACATCGAGCTACTCGGTCAAGTGCTGGTTCCCGATGAGTTGATGGGCGCGGGAGAAACTCCGGCCCTGGCCCGCACTGCGCTGGATGAGGTTCGTCAGGCACTCACGCTGGTGCGCTCGCGACAAGCCGATGCTGAGGCCGAGGCACACCAGGCTGGCGACGTACGAACCCTCGAGGCCCAGTTGGTGGCCTCGCAACGGCTCGCGGTATTGGCGACCGACGTAGCCGACGTCGAGGCCGAGCACTCTGCGGCGGTCTCGGCCGAGGCCGCCGCCGCCGACACCGTGACCGCATCGTTGGCTCAAGCAGAAACGGCTTTGGAAACCCTGGCCAGGGCTCGATCGGGCGCAGACGCGGCCGTCTGGACCTCCAGTCTCGAACCAGGCGAGCCCTGCCCGGTCTGTCGCCAGACCGTCACCGATCTTCCCGATCACGACCCGTCAGCCGAGTTACGAGCGGCTGAGGCAACAGCAACAGCGGCCGACAAGGAACTCAAGGCAAACCAGAAAGCGCTTACCGAGGTCACAGCCGCCGCGGCCCGTCTTGGGGCCCGCCTCGAAGAGCGGCGCCGCGAGCGCCAGGCGGCCGAAGCGGCCCTCGATGGCGCCCCTGACAACATCGAGGAACGCCTGACCGCCGCCAAAGCTGCCGCCGCAGGGGTTGCCGACGTTGTAGCCGAGCTGAAGACAGCCGAGCAGGCGGTCGTGGTCGCCGAACGTCGGCTTTCCGAAGCCGAAAAAGCCGAGCGTCATCTCCGGACCGCGTTTGGGCAGCAACGCGATGCCCTTGCCAGTCTCGGGCCGCCGGTGGCCGATGGCCGGTCGCTCGTCGACGATTGGCAGGCTCTGGCCGCGTGGGCCACCGCAGCGTCGGAAACCAGAACCAAGGCTCGGGTTGAGGTGGCCGAACGTGGCAAGGCCACGGCGGCCGAAAAGAAGACCATCATGGAGGCCGTTGATTCGCTGGCTGCCCCGCTCGAGCTCGACCCGGACCCGAGCCAGCTAACCCAAACCATGGCCAGGGCTCAAGCCACCGCCGAAGCCGAGGTGGTCAGAGTCTCCGAACGGCTGGAAGAAATAGAGCTTTGGCGGGCCGAGGTCACCAAGCTCAACGAGACGAAAACGGTCAACGAGACACTGGGGCGGCAGCTGTCGGCCAGTGGGTTCGAACGTTGGCTACTGGAAGAAGCACTCGACGATCTGGTGGCCCGAGCCTCGGTCCGGCTACGGGAGCTTTCGAGTTCGCAGTATTCATTGGCCGCCGAGAATGGCGTCTTCCTCATCATTGATCACAACAACGCCGACGAGCCCCGCGATGTCCGAACCTTGTCCGGTGGCGAGACCTTCCTGGCGTCTCTGTCATTAGCTCTGGCCCTGGCCGATTCCATTGCCGAGCTAGCGCCAGTTGATGCCCCCCGCCTCGGATCAATGTTCCTCGATGAGGGCTTCGGCACCCTCGATGGCGAGACGCTCGACGTCGTCGCGTCAGCTATTGAAGAGCTCTCGGCCAGCGGTCGACTAGTCGGCATCGTCACCCACATCGAAGCATTGGC
>CALHBU010000447.1 GCA_937930655.1 uncultured Acidimicrobiales bacterium
GGCTGCGGCCGCTTCTTCGTGGGCCGAAGTCGAAGGCTTTGCCCAGAACTCCAACCGGCCGGCATCGGGGACGTTGGAGATGGCCGCCTCCAGGAGCTCGGCCAGCACCACTCCCGGCTCGTCAGTGGCCTTGGGGTCGACCAATCCATCGAACTGCACCGCGTCGGCTTGCCGGGAACCAAGGACCAGGCCGATGGGCGCCCCGTCGACTTCGGCCACCATTGCGGTCCAGTTGCCGGCACTCAGGGATGCAGCCCACGAGTCGCTGAAGCGGTCGTCTCGTAGATCGGTTTCCAATGCTGCCACCAGCATGTGTCGGGCGATCCTGACAACATCGTCTGTGTCGGTGAGTTGTCGAGAAGAGGGGAGAGCCACCGCAAAAGTCTACGGCAAGACCACACCCGGCCGAGACCAGGTTGCGTGGTCCCCGGTACCCTCGCCCAATGGCACGGCCACGAACACCAAAGGGGCGGGCCCGGAGGGTCCACGAGCGTCTAGCCGACGAGTACCCCGAGGCCGAGTGCGAGCTCGACCACGACTCTCCCTTCCAACTTCTGATCGCCACCATCCTCTCGGCCCAGGCCACTGACGTTGGCGTCAACAAGGCAACGCCGGGACTCTTCGCCGCCTACCCCGATGCCAGCTCGTTGGCCGAGGCCAACCTAGAGGACGTCGAGAAACTCATCGGCTCGCTGGGTTTGTTCCGCAACAAGGCCAAGAACATCGTTGGTTGTGCCCAGCAATTGCTGGAGCGCCACGACGGCGAAGTGCCAACCTCGATGAAGGACCTCAGCGCGTTGTCCGGCGTCGGCCGCAAGACAGCCAACGTGGTGCGAAGCGTGGCCCTCGGTTTGCCTGGCCTACCGGTCGACACTCACGTGCTGCGGCTCAGTCATCTTCTGCAGCTCACCGAGCTCACTGACCCGGTGAAGGTCGAGCTGGAACTCAATCCGATGGTGCCGGCGGCCGAGCGTGGCACCTTCAGTCTCCGCATGATCCTGCACGGGCGACGGGTCTGTGTGGCCCGCCGGCCCAACTGTGAGGACTGCGTGCTCAACGACTTCTGCCCGTCGAGCACAATCTAGATTTTCAGCCGAAATTTTCTGACGGTGTCCGAAACGCGCTGAACAGGGAAAACAGGAGCTCGGAACCGCTCTTTAGGCAGTATTCGTGGGGAGAATCACCCACTTTGTCAGCGGCCTCACTTATTGTTCGCGATACCAGGTTCCCGCAACCTGGTAGCAGTGACATAGGGATCCGCCGCCCTGTGTCGCGCCGCCGGCGCCCCCCTCGGGGGGCGCCGGTGTGATTTTTGGCTGAACGCCTGAAGCGCTGCGGGGGCAGCGCGCAAAGGCCGTCACGTCGTCGACCATGTTCGATCGAAAGATGTGACGGTTACGCCCTAGCCCGCCGCGCTGCCTTGTCGAGCCTTCGAGAGGCTGTCTGCAGCTGTCGTTCAACTTCCCGTAGTTCTACTCCCACCTCATCGTCCTCGTCCACCGCAACCGAGAGTTCGCCCAAACGGCGGACCAACTCTTCGAGCGATCCGGCAAGCGAACTTAGGGCGCTGGTGTCGAGTGCCATGGCGGATCTCCCTCAGGGGTGGCATTGGTAGTGGCGGTGGTTAGTGGCGAGGACGGGAAGGCTGGCAGGAAAAGGCGGACCGTCACCGGCGGCGCTCACGCTACCTTGAGGGGGTGCTGAATCGTCTGGACTTACGGGGCCGTGGGGCCGAAGTATCGGTCGCCGATCTTCCGCGCCCCGACCTGGCCGGTGACGCCCCGGTGGCTGCCGTTCGTCAGATTCTCGACGACGTCAGGGCCAACGGCGATCAAGCACTGTTGGAGCTCACCTCCACCTTCGATGGTGTAGTGCTGCAACAGCTTCGGGTGCCACAGTCAGAACTGGACGACGCGCTCGCCTCTTGCCCCGACGAACTCAAGGTGGCACTCCGGGCCGCCATCGACAACGTCACCGCCTTTCATCAACACCAACGACACGACCCGCACACGGTGGAGAGTCCGGGAATGTCGATTGTGGCTTCCCAACGCCCGGTCACCAGGGCCGGGCTCTATGTCCCCGGCGGCCGAGCCGAGTATCCCTCCACTGTGGTCATGACCGCTGTTCCAGCTGTAGTGGCCGGGGTCTCGGAGATTGCGCTGTGTGTCCCGCCCTCCCGTGAGACCGGCAAGGTCGCTCCGTCGGTTCTGGTGGCTGCCCAGTTGGCCGGCGTCGACGAGGTCTACGCGGTGGGTGGAGCTCAAGCCATCGCAGCCATGGCCTACGGAACGGAGTCCATCGCTCCCGTCGACGTCATCGCCGGCCCCGGCAACGTCTACGTCGCACTGGCCAAACAGGAAGTGGCGGGAGCGGTCGGAATCGCAGCTGCCTTTGCCGGGCCATCCGAAGTCGTCGTGGTGGCTGACGAGACTGCCGACCCGGACTTTGCCGCCATCGACGTCATCGTCCAGGCCGAGCATGGACCTGACGGCCTGGCCTGGCTCATCACCTGGGACGAAGGTGTTGCCGACGCCGTTTGCGATGCCGGCGAAAAGTTGTTGGCTACCGCTCCCCGGGCCGATGAGATCCGCTCCACGCTGGCCGCGGGCGGCTACGTGGCCCTGGTCGACGACGAAGCGGCCGCTCTGGCCGTCGTTGATGCCATCGCCCCCGAGCACCTTCAGCTGATGGCCGACGACGCCCAGAATCTGGCCAGCCAGGTCAACAACGCCGGTGCCATCTTTTGCGGCAATTTCTCTCCGGCATCGGTTGGTGACTACATGGCCGGTCCGAGCCACGTGCTCCCGACCTTTGGTTCGGCCCGGTTCTCGAGTGCGCTGACGGTGGCCGACTTTGTGAAGGACCACCACGTCATCACCCTCACTCCGGCTGGTCTCGACGAGCTCGGCCACCATGTCATCACCCTGGCCGATCAGGAGGGGCTGCACGCCCACGCCGAATCCATCCGGCTCCGTCAGGGTCGCGGGCCCAA